>JAISMA010000239.1 GCA_031276985.1 Helicobacteraceae bacterium
AACGTTTTGGCTTTTTGCCCTGCTTCTTTGGCGCTAAAGGCGATCGCGCCTTTTAAGATTGGAACGCCAAAGCCTGATAATATCTCTTTTGCTTGATATTCGTGAATGTTCAACGCCTACTCCCGACATAGTTCAAAAAACGCGGCGATTATAGCGCCCTTGCTATAACGCCGCGCTTCGCCGACATAAAACGCGCAAGCGGCGCGGTTAAACTTGAGTTTTCCTGAACTTGCCTATGATCCAAAACGCGATGATAAGTATCAGCGCGCCAGCCGCCGCGCCAGAAACGCTAGTGAAAATTATTTTGCCACCATCCGTCCAGCCTTCTTGCAGATAACCTTTCGCAGCGTTAAAGGCAAAAAAAGACGCCGTGAAAACAAAAGATATCCATCTTAATCGTTTATCTTTAATGCGCGTTAAACATAAAATAATAAATATGGCGATAAAAAAAAATACGCCGATAAGCATAAATCCGCCAAATGCGCTGATTTTACTAAAAATTCTGTCAAATTTGTCATAAAACACCGCGATGTTTATTAACGCCGCGGCGATAAGCGATGCTATTGCGATAGTTTTATACGACATGCAAACTCCTTGAAAAATCTAATTATATCAAAGCGGGGAGAGTTAGCGGGGAGTTTCGCCGCCAAAGCGCACAAGCGCGCTGCCCCAAGTGAGTCCGCCGCCAAAGGCGTCAAGCAACATAAGATCGCCCGTTTTTAGGCGTTTTGCCTCGTATAGATCGTTGATTGCCATTGGAATCGACGCGGCGCTAGTGTTGCCGTAGCGATCGATTGTCAAAACCACCTGATCTTCGCGCAAGCCGATTGCCTCGCCAACCGCTTTGATAATTCGCAAATTAGCCTGATGCGGCACGAAATGCGCGATCTGCGAGGCGTTAAGATTGTTGCGCGCCAAAATCTCAATCACGTCGTTTGAAAGCGCGCGCACCGCGAGTTTGAAGGTTTCGTTGCCCTTCATACGCATAAACGGCTTGTGCGGCTTGCCCTCGCGGATTGGGTTTTTGCTGCCGCCGTCAATGTATAGATTGTCCCACTGCGCGCCGTCGCTGGAGATTTTCACGTCGGCAATCGCTTTGCTCGGATCGTCCGTCGCGCCAATCACCGCCGCGCCCGCGCCGTCGCCAAACAGCACGCAAACGGAGCGATCGGAGTAGTCCATAAAGCGGCTGGAGGCTTCCGCGCCCACGATTAGCGCGTTGCTTGCCATGCCCGATTCCACGTAGGCTTTTGCGGTCGCAAGCGCGTAGATAAACCCGCTACAAGCCGCAAGCGCGTCGAACGCGGGGATATTCAGCGCGCCAAGTTTGCCCGCGATCACCGCCGCCGTCGAGGGCATAAACAAAAAATCGCCCGAAAGCGTGGCGGCGATGATCAGATCGATGTCGCCAATCGCCAGATTTGCCCGCTCAATCGCCTGACGCGCCGCGATCGCGCCCAGATCGCTCGCGGCTTGATCGTCCGCCGCGACGCGCCGTTCTTTGATTCCCGTGCGCTTTACGATCCACTCGTCTGTGGTGTCGACCATCTTCTCAAGATCGGCGTTTGTCAGCCGCTTTTCGGGCGAATACGCGCCAATCGAGAGCATAGAGGCGTATATTTTGCTCAACCTTCGCCTTTGGACGAAAATTTGTCGAGATTTTGCAAAATCAGCGCGCTAACGTCCGATTCAATATAGGTAATTGCGTTAAGGCAGGCGTTTTTTATGGCTTTTGGCGTGCTTTTGCCATGGCTAATGATCGCCGCGCCATTCACGCCCACAAGCGGCGCGCCGCCGTATTCGTCGTAATCCATGCTCTTTTTCAGCGCTTTGAACGCGGGCTTCATTAGTAGATAGCCAAGCATAGCGATCGGCGATTTTTTGACGTTTTGGCGGATCACGTCGACGATCGCTTTGGCTAAACCTTCGCCCGTTTTCAGCAACACGTTGCCCACAAAGCCGTCGCAAACGATCACGTCGAAGCGCCCGTTGAACACGTCGCCGCCCTCCGCGTTGCCCGCGAAATTGAAGCCTTTGGCTCGCGCCGCTTTAAGCGCCTCGAAGCCGCCTTTGACCGCTTTGTCGCCCTTGCCGTCCTCTTCGCCGTTGGCAAGTAGCGCCACTTTTGGATCGGCGATTTTCATCAGTTTTTGGGCGTACGCATGTCCCATGATCGCCGATTGAAAGAGGTGCTTTGGCTCGGAATCGACGTTTGCGCCCACGTCGAGAACCAGCGTGTGCTTGCCCTCGATCGACGTTGGCATAAGCGTTGCGATCGCGGGGCGCGAAACGCCTTTTAGCCGTCCGATCTTAAGCGTGGCAAGGCTCATCGTAGCGCCGCTATGTCCCGCCGAAACCACCGCGTCGGCTTCCTTTTTCGCCGCGAGTTCCACCGCTTTGTAGATTGAGCTTTCCTTGCGTTTAAGCGCGTCGGTGGCGTGATCATGCATAGCGATCGCGTCGTTTGCCTCGACGATCGTTACGCGATCGCGCAAACTTGGCGGCAGTTCGGCTAGGATTTTGGCTTTTTCGCCAACCAAAATCGCCTCGAAATCGGCGGCTTCAAGCGCCAAAGCGACTCCCGCGACGATCGGCGGACAACCAAAGTCGCCGCCCATAGCGTCGATAGCGACTCTGACTTTGCTCACGCGATTACTTCGCGCCGCAGGATGGGCAGAGGCGGTGCGGCAACTTGAACGCGCCGCA
>JAISMA010000021.1 GCA_031276985.1 Helicobacteraceae bacterium
GTTGATTTTGCGCCAAATATCGCGGCGGTTAAGCGCCGCCTAGGAAAATTTGGCTAAAATAACGCTTTCAAAATAAATTAGTTAAAGGAGTTAAGATGAAGCTGATAAGAACGTTATTGGCTATCGGATTGTCGGCGAGTTTTGTTCTTGCCGCCGATTATACTTTCGCGCCCCCAAGAGGCAAGGTCGGTTTCACCATCAATCACCGCGTATTAGGCGCGGTAGACGGCAGATTCGACAAGTTCGAAGGAACGATTACGATCGAGGCGGGCGCGGTTAAAGCGCTCAACGGCGTCGTGGAAACGGCGTCGATCAACACCGACAACGTCAAACGCGACGAACACCTAAGAAACGAGGATTTCTTCGACGCGCCGAAGTATCCGAAGATCTCGTTTGTTACCAAATCGGTTAGCGGCGATCAAATCAAAGGCGATTTGACCATACACGGCATAACAAAACCCGTAACGCTCACCGCTAAACGCGATCTTGGCAGCGGCAAAACGCTCGACTTGTTCTTGATAACCGGTCAAATTAAGCGAAGCGATTTCAAAATCGGCGACACGATACAGCTCGAAGACGACGTCGTTCTCAAGCTCGAAATCAGACCCGCTATCTACTAAACCGTCAAGCCCCGCCAAAACGCGGGGCGGCTAAAGCGAGGGAATATCCAGAATAATCTCGTCGCGCGACAATCTAACGCAAGCGCAAAGCGACGCGGCAAACTCCTCTATCTGCCTGTCGAACAGCTCTTTTCGCCTCGATCCGACGATAACCAGTTTGATAAACATTCTATTGCGCCCGACGATTGCGTCGTTTTCGCCGCCATGTTGAGCGCGAAGCGCGATCGTAAGCGGCTCGTCGCTCGCGGCGAAGCTCTCCAGCGCTTTGCCAATCAGCCTTGAAAAGCCGTTTTGATCGATTCTGCCTGGCGCTAAGGCGCGATCGCAAACGGTTCTGACCTCGATTTTACTTTTGTTGCGAAAGATTGCGACGTTGGCGTCTATTATGGCGCGAAGATTGGCGGGCGTGGTCTCTGCGCCGCCGATTTTTGAGACGGCGGCGGGTATGTGATAGAGCCTTAAGCCGAACAGATCGTTTTCTTTAGCGGACATCAACGCGTAAAAGCTAAACGACTGAAAAACCATAATCTCGAAGCGCATTTCAAAGGCGGCGTTTGAAGCGGCGTAACGCTCGGCTAACGCGAAGAAAACGTTGGGATTTGCGTAGCCCAGCAACAACTCCGCCGATTGATTGAGATAGATCGCCTTGCCGCGCGAATCAAAGAGAAAAAACGGATTGAGATCGCGCTCCATAACGCCGAAAAAAAGCGATTCAGCCATTTGATTGTTTTCTTCTTTTCACGAGTCGCGCTTCGCCTTTGCCCTCTATAAACTCCCGCGTGATAACGATCCGCTCGACGTTGGAGCCGGGCAGATCAAACAGCAGTTTGGTCGTCTTTTCTTCCAAAACGCCGCGCAATCCGCGCGCGCCCGTTTCGCGTTTTTTCGCAAGCTCGGCGATCGCGCGCAAAGCGTCCTCCTCGAAAACTATATCCGCGCCGTCAAGCTCGAAAATAGCCTCGTATTGACGGACAATCGCGTTTTTTGGCTCGGTCAAAATCCGAACCAGATCGTCCGTAGTAGGCTCTTCAAGCTCGGCGATAATCGGCAATCTGCCGACAAATTCGGGAATCATTCCGTATTTCACCAGATCTTTTGGCGTAATTTTGCTTTTGGTCGCCTCGCCGCCCGATCGCGCAAAACCCATAACGCGCTCGTCTTTGACGTAATCTCGCAAGCCCACAAACGCGCCGCCGACTATGAATAGCACGTGCGTCGTGTCAAACAAAACGGTCTCCGCGCCCGCGTTTTTGCGGCTGCCTTTGATCGGCGCGTAAACCTGCGCGCCCTCCAAAATCTTGAGCAGTCCCTGCTGTACGCCTTCGCCGCTCACGTCGCGCCCGATTGTCGCGCTTTCGCCTTTTTTTGCCAGCTTGTCGATCTCGTCGATATAAACGATTCCTTTTTGCGCGATCTCCGTATCGAAATTGGCGGCGGCAAGCAGGCGCGACAGCACGCTTTCCACGTCCTCGCCGACGTATCCCGCTTCCGTCAGCGCGGCGGCGTCCGCCATGGCAAACGGCACGTTCATCACCCGCGCCAGCGTTTTGGCGAGCAAAGTTTTGCCGCTGCCGCTTGGACCGATAAGCAGTATGTTTGACTTTTCCATTTCCACGCCGCGAATCGCGGGTTTGTCTATGCGCTTGTAGTGGTTGTAAAGCGCGACGCTTAAAACGCGCTTCGCTTCCGTCTGCCCGACGACGTAGGAGTCTAAAAACGCGGCGATCTCCTTTGGTTTAGCCAAGCCGCGAGTAAAGTTTTGTCGCTCTTTTTGCCGCGCTTCTTTCTCGATCGTATCGGCGCACAGCGCCACGCAACTTTCGCAGATCGCCGCGCCTTCCACGGCAAAGAGCTTTCCGACTTGACTTCTTTTCTTACCGCAAAAACTGCATTGCGCTTCGTTGTCGTTCATAATACAAACTCTTCCAAACTTGCGTTTATAAGCTCGATTTTGTGTCGCGCTAAAAAATTCTTCTCGGCGCGGCTTGGCGTTTTCGTCGTTATGTGCCACCCGCCGCCGCAGTTTTCGCCGCCTACGATCTCGCCTGCTACCATGCGATCGGTGTCGCGCTCGAAATTACAGCCCAAAAAAAGCCATTTTATATTCGCGCGGTTTTGCTTGAAGGCGATCGGCGCGGCCATGCCCGCAATCGCTTCGGTAAGCCAATCCACAAAATCCGCGTCGCTCAAAATCAGGCTCGTTTTTGGCTCTAAAACGCCAAGCGGCTTGAATAGCAACGGTTTATCCAAAGCGACGGCGTTTGGCTCGATTTGCGCGTAACCTTCGGCGGTTTTGGCGAACGCCTCAAATCGCGGCTGATCGCCCGCAATTCTGGCGACTCCGAAAACCAGCGTGAAATCTTCTTTGATCAACGTTTGCAAAGCGGCATCCCGATTGGTATCAACGATTACGCGCGGATTTAAGCCCGCGATTTTTTTGTGCAAATCAAGCGGCTCAAAGCCGTTTTTGTAGATATTCGCAAAGAGCGCCTCCAACGCTTTGCGCCCTTTTCGCTGCTCAATCGCCATCGCCGCGCGCGAATACTCGAACATAAGTCTTGGCGACATTGGACGCGAATCGTTAAGCGCCAAGATAATTTCGTCGCTAGAGCTTGGCAGTTTAGCGCCGTCGCTACGGGCGGCGTTTTTGAAAATCTCCAATCCCAGATACGGCGCGATCTTGCCCGCAGTTATATCGTCTTTGAAATCCGTCAGCCTCATTCGCGCCTTTCGATCGCCGCGTTAATTTACGTCGTCGCTATTTTTTGACGGGCTAATGATAGTCTTTCCGCGACGAAAAACGACTGAAAATAGCGCCTAAAAATTAGCCATACGCATGCGCCTGAATTATGCAACAATGGCGCGAAACAACGCCGAAAGGTTTTATATGCACGCCGAAACAATGGAAAAAATAAACAATCACCCCTGTTACAGCGAGGGCGCGCACCATAGCTACGCCCGTATTCATCTGCCCGTCGCTCCCGCCTGTAATATCCAATGCAACTACTGCAACCGCAAATACGATTGCAGCAACGAATCGCGGCCTGGAGTTACATCCGCGAGATTAACGCCAATCGAGGCGCTTAAAAAAGTTTTGTATGTGGGAAGCAAGATAAAAAACCTATCCGTCGCGGGAATCGCGGGACCGGGAGATTCGCTGGCTAATCCGAAACAAACCTTTGAAACGTTAAAACTTATCAAAGCGAAAGCGGGCGATCTTAAGCTCTGTATCTCCACAAACGGCTTGCGGCTTGCGGAGTTTGCCGACGAACTAACGGAAATCGGCGTCGATCATATAACCGTTACGCTCAACGCGATCGATCCAAAAATCGGCGCGAAGATCTACGCATGGATTTACGATTCGCGATCAAAACGCCGTTTCAAAGGAGTCGAAGGCGCGGCGCTGTTGCTTGAAAGGCAGATCGAAGGGATAAAAAAAGCCGTCTCGAACGGGACGCTTGTCAAAGTCAATAGCGTTCTGATTCCCGCGATCAACGAAGATCATCTAAGCGCCGTCAGCCTCAAGCTAAAAGAGACGGGCGTTTTTTTGCACAACATTATGCCGCTGCTTAGCGAGCCGCGTTTTGGCACGCGCTACGCGCTGGAAGGCGTTCCAAGCGCCACGCAAGCGCAGGTTCAAAAAGCGCGGGAGGCGTGCGGTATTAACGCCGCTCAAATGGCGCACTGCCACCAATGCAGAGCCGACGCGATCGGACTGCTTGGCGACGACAAAAGCGCGGAATTCGGCTTTGACGACTACGCGCTTAAAAGCGTAGACGAGCTTGAGGCGCGATACGCGCAAGCCGATCGCGGCGAACACTGGGCGGCGATCGAGAGCTTTCGCAAACATTTAGACAAGGCAAACGACGATATTCGCGCTTTAAGCTCCGAAGGCAAAACGATATTGATCGCCGTAACAAGCCAAAACGCCGATCGCGTCGATTTGCACTTTGGCTCATGCGATCGTTTCGATATTTACGAGGCGGGCGATCGCGGTTACAGGCTTTATTCCAAGCGAAACGTCGCAAGTTATTGCAGCGGCGAGGAAAGTTGCGGACGCGGACCAATCCAGGGCATAAAAAAAGCGCTTAAAGGCGTGAAACTGTTGCTAACGGCGAAAATCGGTCGCTGTCCCGACGAGGAGCTAAGATCGATCGGCTTGCAAACGAGCGAAAAATACGCGGATATGGCGGTGAAAGAGGCGCTGGTTTTAGCCGCCCGCGAGTATTTCGGCGCGGGCGAGAAAGAAGCCGAAGCGTGATTATCCACGACGCGACATTGCGCGACGGAGAACAAGCGCCGTTCGTCGTTTTTTCTAGGGCGGACAAGATCAAAATCGCCTCGTTGCTGGTCAAAGCGGGCGCGGACGAGCTGGAAATCGGCATTCCCGCTATGGGCAAATCCGAGCGCGACGACATTAAAGCGTTGCTGGATCTGAATCTGCCGTGCCGAATGACGAGTTGGAATCGCGCCGCCAAAGCGGATTTGGAAGCCTCTTTGGAGTGCGGCGTTAAAGCCGTCGATATTAGCGTTCCGATGAGCGATCTGCTTATTTCGCTCAAGTTTAACGCCGATCGCGACAGGCTTTTTAGAGCGTTGGGAGCGACGGTTTCACTCGCCAAAAAAGAGGGATTGTTTGTGTCTGTGGGCGGCGAGGACGGATCGCGCGCCGACGCGGATTTTTTGAAAGAAGTCGTTGTTTTTAGCCGCGATCTTGGCGCGGATCGTTTCCGTTTTTGCGATACGGTCGGGATTTTAACGCCGCTCAAATGCGCCGCGATCACGCGGGAACTCGCCGCTATAATGCCGATTGAAATGCACGCTCACAACGATTTTGGCATGGCTACGGCAAACGCGATCGCGGCGTTCGAGGCGGGAGCGCAAAGCGTCAACACGACGGTGATCGGGCTTGGCGAGCGCGCGGGCAACTCGGGCTTCGAGCAGGTTCTGATGTGCCGATCAACGCTCTTTGGCGATCCGCGCCCGATCGACGCGGAGGTTTTGAAAACGCTGACCAAAAGCGTGGCGAAAGCGGCGAAAATCCGACTGCCGCGCAACGCGCCGATCGTGGGCAAAGCGCTTTTCGCGCACGAAAGCGGCGTTCACGCAAACGGCGTTTTGAAAAATAGCGCCGCGTACGAGCCGTTCGCGCCGTCGATCGTGGGCGCGAAAAGGCTTTTTCCAATCGGCAAACACAGCGGAAGCGCGACGCTAAACTATCATCTAAATAGGCGCGGAATCAAGCGATCGCGATCGGAGCTGAACGCGCTTTTGCCGATCGTGCGCGAGGCGGCGGCGCGTAAACGCGGCGTTTTGAGCGAAAACGAGCTATTGAAATTGGCGGCAAATTGCGCGTTCGCTGGCTAAACGAATCCGATATATCGACCGTCGCGCGGTGGGGAGAAGCCGAAGGGTGGCTGGTTGATAGCGGCGAGTTGTCAAGAATTCGCGCTAGGTTTTTTTATCTGTGTTTCGGCGCGTTTGAAGAAAACTTTTTGCTAGGCGCGATCATGGGCTACGCGCATGAAAAAACCGCGTGGTTGTGCAATTTTATCGTGGATAAATCGCGGCGCGGCGGCGGAATTGGAACAAAACTTTTCGAGCATGCTTTGGAGGCGATCGCCGCTGAAAAGCCGACGCAAAGGCTTTTTGCCGAGCCGAATATGGCGGCTTTTTATAGAAAATACGGCTTTGAGGAGGAGGGCGCGTGCGGCAGGTTTGTTTTGCGCGGCGGCGCGGCGGCGTTAAGCGCCGAGCGTTTGCGAAAGCTGGAGACCAAAGACGCGGGCGCGTTGCTTAAATACGGCGCGGAGGCTTTCGGCGAGGAGCGATCGGCGTTTATCAACGAGGATATGATCTTTTCAAGTTCGTTAATGCTGGCTTCGCCAAACGGCGCGTTACATTCGCGGATGATTGGCAAAAGCGTGTTTGTGGGTCCGTTTGTGGCGCGGGAGGCGGCTTACAACGACGCGGAGGCGCTGCTTCGCGCCGTCGTTGCGATCAGAGGGCTAAAGCCGATCGCTATCGATCTGCCTATGGAAAACGGCGAGGCGGCGCGGATTTTGAAAATATACGGCTTCGAGCAGACAAGCGAAACAATCCGCATGTCAAGGGGCGAAAAGGTACGCGAGCGCGTGGCGATGATATACGGCTATGCGACGGCGGCCAGTCATGGATAGCGCGGTTTTACGGATTTCATTTTAAGGAGCGAACAATGGAAATTGACGAGGCAAAAAAGGAACTTGCCAAACTAAAACGCGAAGCGACCGAGATCGCGGGCAAAATTCACGACATAGTCGAAGATACGCTTTGGAGCGAATACGAGCGCTTAAAACCGCTAAGCGAGGAGCTAATCGCCAAGTGCGAAAGTTTCTACGCTTTCAAGCGCTCCAACGGCTTATAGCAAACTTCCGTTAAGACATTTGCAAATCAAGCGCCATTCGTCAGCGCTTGTCATTGCGTCGCAATGTTTGGATTCCCGTCTTCCGTGATTCTGCAACTATCGCGCGGAATAACGGAAGCGCAAGCAAGCGGGCGCTTCGCGGGAATGACGATCTACGCGGCAAACCGCACAAAACGCGCGATTCATCGTTTGATGATTTTGCAATCATTCGTATTTTGGCGCTTTTATTTTTTATGAAAATCCAACATTTGCGTCGTTTCCGCGTCCCTCCCGTCGTTCTGCGCGAAGTCGCTCAATCGCGAATTCGCAGAACCTGCCGCGCAATCCTGTCATTCTGCGCGTAGTCGCAGAATCTAGCATTTAAGACGATCGCGGATCAGTCGCCAAACGTAAAGGCTTTGACTTTTTGTTTTTGGATTCTGCGACTACACGCAGAATGACGCAATAAATTGAACTCTTGCAAAACCTAACCGTCGATAACGCGAGGGATTGCAAAAGCGTTAAACCGTCCCGTCTCGCGTCATTTTCGCTACGAAGCGACCGTTTCTTGTCATTCTGCGCGTAGTCGCAGAACTCGCCGCGCAATCCCTCCCGTCATTCTGCGCGTAGTCGCAGAATCTAGCATTTAAGACTATCGCGGATCAGTCGCCAAACATAAAGGCTTCGACTTTTTGTTTTTGGATTCTGCGACTTCGCGCAGAATGACGCAATAAATTGAACTCTTGCAAAACCTAACCGTCAATAACGCGAGGGATTGCAAAAGCGTTAAACCGTCCCGTCTCGCGTCATTTTCGCGACGAAGCGACCGTTTCTTGTCATTCTGCGCGAAGTCGCAGAATCCAAACCCTCGTTATGTCCGCGACGAAGCGACAGCATGCTTGCGGGCGGACATCCAAAAACAGAAGGCTAAAAGCGCTTACGATTGTCGATTGCTTTGCGAATACCCTAAACGCTGGATTCCCGCCTTCGCGGGAATGTCGAAGAGGCGGGAGAAAGGAATAGCGGAGCGCTGGAAATTTAAGCGCCAAGCGCGGCGGCTACGCTAGTTATTGTATGGTAATATAACGCGCTCTTTCATTTAAGAGACAAGGGTTTAAGATGACTGTCGGCGGAAAAGTTTGGCTTGATCAGGGCGAAGAGCGTTTTCTGGGCGAAAACCGCGTGGCGCTGTTAAAGGCGATCGCGGATCGCGGCTCAATCAATCAAGCCGCCAAAGTCCTTAAGATTGGTTACAAAACCGCTTGGGATTTGGTGGATGCGATGAATAATCTGGCGTCGCAACCGCTCGTCGTACGCGTTAGCGGCGGCAAAGGCGGCGGCGGCACGAAATTGACGGAGACGGGCGAGTCGCTGATAAAACTCTTTGATTTGTTGCAAGCCAAGCATTCTCAGCTAATAACGTTGCTGTCGCGAAACGACGGCGACAACGCCTCGCTGTTGCGAACGGCGCAAAGGATTACAATGAAAACAAGCGCGAGAAATCAGCTTGCGGGAGTAGTGTCTGAAGTCAAAAAAGGCGCGGTCAATTCGGAGATCAAGTTATTGATACGCGATAAAACGCCGATTGTCGCCACGGTTACCAACGATGGATTGGACGAAATGGGGCTAAAAGCTGGCGACGAAGCCTACGCGCTTATCAAATCAAGCTGGATTTTATTGGCGCGAAGCAAGCCGAAAATGATCAGCGCGAGAAACGTGATCGAAGGAACGGTGGAATCCGTCGCGGAGGGCAAAGTCAATGTGGAGATCAAGCTCGCGATCGACGGCGGCAACACGATCACGGCGGTTATCACGGAAGACGCGCAAAAGGAGCTTGACTTCAAGCGCGGCGATAAAGCGTGGGCGCTGTTCAAAGCGTCGCATGTGATTATCGGCGCTTAAAACCGCAG
>JAISMA010000135.1 GCA_031276985.1 Helicobacteraceae bacterium
TGCGGCGACGATCTTAGCGCGTCCGATCGCGCCTGTTTTTAGCTCGATTTCTGCGGATTCATTGATCAAAATTGGCGGATCGATTTGCGGCGACCAGTCTAAATGTTTAGCGCCGATTAGATGTTCGGATTCCTCGCTTTTGCCGTCGATCGCGGCGGAAACGATTGAGCCAATCATATTTTTAAGCCGCTTTTTATGCGCTTGTTTTACCAGCTTTTGCGCTATATTCATGCGTTTTCTTACCGTTTTTGCGTCAATTTTTTCGCGCATTTTATTAGCCGTTGTTCCCTCTTCGTCGCTAAAGGCAAAGAGCGAAATACGATCAAAAATTTGCGATTTAATTATATCAAGTATCGCTTCAAAATCCGCTTCGGTTTCACGCGGGTGTCCGATAATAAACGCGGTTCTAATCCAAGCGTTTTTTACCGATCGCATTCGTTTAATTAGCTTCATTGTTTTTTCCGCGTTTAATCCGCGCCTCATCGTTTTTAACATAGCGTCGCTTATGTGCTGGATTGGCATATCAAAATACGGCGCGAATCGTTTTGACTTCGCGATTGTATCGATAAGTTTTATAGAGGTTGTGGCGGGATATAGATAACAGATTCTCGCTTTCTTAACGCCTTCGATATTATCGATTGCGCTAATCAGATCGCATAAACCGTTTTTAAGCCCAATGTCGCGTCCGTAACTGCTTGTATCCTGCGCGATTAGCGTAAAATCAAAATAACCCTTGCTAACAAGCGAGGCGATCTCGTCTGTAACGCTTTTTACCGATCGGGATTTTAGCCCGCCTTTGAAACTAGGAATCGCGCAAAAAGAACAGCGCTGATTGCAGCCTTCGGCGATTTTTATATATGCGTGATAGGTGCTATGCGTTATTACTCTTTCTTCGTTTGTTTGCAAAAAAACGCGATCGGAAAACGCGCTTTGTTTTTGCGCGATTAGATCGCCAATTTTTGCGTAATCGCCTACGCCCGTAAAAATATCGACTTCGGGCAGTTCTTTTGATAGTTCTTCGCGGTAGCGCTCGCTTAAACAGCCGCTTACAACCAGCAACGCCTCCTCTTTTTTGCGCTTTCCAGCGTCGATGATCGTATCTATGCTTTCGCGCTTCGCCGCGTCGATAAATCCGCATGTGTTTATGATGATGAGATCGGCGGCGCTTATATCTTGCGTGATTGCGTAATCGCTTAATTTCGAGAGCATAACTTCGCTATCGACGAGGTTTTTTGTGCAACCTAAGCTGATCAAATGAAGTTTTGGCAATTTATATCCACATATTATCGATTAGGCGCGTAGCGCCGACGCGCGCGGCGATTAGTATGATTGTTTCGCCCTTTTTGATCGTCTCTAGCGCATTAAACTCTCTATCTACGATCGCTATATAATCAACTTTAAGCGGCTGTAAAATATCTAAAATCGCGGCTACGATCGCGGCGGTTTTCGTCTCGTTTTTCTTAATCAGTCTGCTTGCTTCAAAGAGCGATCTTGAGAGTTTAAGCGCGTCTGTTTTTTCGCTTTTGGACAGATAGGCGTTACGACTGCTTAACGCTAAACCGTTATTCTCCCTTGTCGTCTCGCACGCTACGATCTCTATATCCATAAAAAACGATTTAACCATGTTTTGTATTAACCAAAGTTGCTGCGCGTCTTTTTTGCCAAAATATGCCCGCATCGGCTTAATTAAATTAAACAGTTTCGTTACGATCGTTAAAACGCCGTCAAAATGTCCGCGCCTAATTTCGCCCTCTAAAATCGACGCGCCGATCAGCGGCGCGCAAACGATTGGCTCGTTCGCGCCGTAAAGATTTTCGGGCATAAAAAGCAGATCGACGCCCGCGGCGCGACAGAGCGCTATATCCGCCTCTTTTTTGCGCGGATAACGCGCGAAATCTTCGCCCGCGCCAAATTGCGTTGGATTAACATATATGCTAAGAGCGACGAAATCGTTCTCTTTTTTCGCCCGCTCAATCAGGCTCAAATGCCCCGCGTGCAACGCGCCCATTGTCGGCGCGAAGCCAATTTGCCCGCGCATGTTTTGTCTTGCCGCGCTTAACTCCTCGCGCGATGTCGCGATAACCACCCGTCAAATCCTTTTTGCTACAATCCGCGCTAAATTTTTGCCAAATTATACAAGGATAGCGGTGATCATCGACGCATACGAATATATTGAGCGGATCAAAAAGCTGCAAACGCAGCTAAATAACGCCCGCGAAATCATCAAACCAGCCGAGATCAAGGCGCGATTGGATGCGATCGCGGCGATGGAAAACGAGCAGGATTTTTGGCTTGAGCTGGAAAAAGCCGCGTCGATTCAGAAGGAGAAAACGCGGCATGAGCGCGTTTTATCGCGTTTTAAGGAAGCCGCAAGCGCCGTTGAGGACGCGCTGGCGCTCTTTGAAATGGCAAGCGACGAGCAAGACGGCGAGGCGTTGGGCGCGCTTGGCGACGAGCTTGGCGCGTTGGAAGAGCGAATCGACGCGCTGGAAGTGGAGTTGATGTTGTCGGGCGAAACCGACGGCGCGAACGCGATCGTGAGCATTACGCCGGGCGCGGGCGGCACGGAGAGTCAGGATTGGGCGTCGATACTTTACAGAATGTATCTGCGTTGGGCGGAACGGCACGGCTTCAAGGCGGAGATTTTGGACTATCAAGACGGCGAGGAGGCGGGGATTAAGGACGCTTCGGTTTTGATCAAAGGCGCGAATGCTTACGGATACCTTAAAGTTGAAAATGGCGCGCATCGTCTGGTGCGCGTTTCGCCCTTTGACAGCGCGGCGCGACGGCACACGAGTTTCGCGCAGGTGAGCGTTTCGCCCGAAGTCGACGACAATGTGAATATCGTGATTGACGACAAGGATTTGCGGATTGACACCTATCGAAGCAGCGGCGCGGGCGGGCAGCACGTCAATAAAACCGAATCGGCGATCCGCATTACGTACCTGCCGACAAACGTGGTCGTTCAGTGTCAAAACGATCGCAGTCAGCACAAAAACCGCGAAACGGCGTTCAAAATGTTGCGATCAAAGCTCTACGAATTGGAAATGCAAAAACGGCGCGATGAGTCAAACAGCGCGGTGAAAACCGAGATTGGCTGGGGGCGGCAGATACGAAGCTACGTGCTTTTTCCTTATAAACAGGTTAAAGACAATCGATCCAAGCAAGCCTTCAGCAATGTCGACGCTATATTGGACGGCGATTTGGATAAGCTCATCGAGGGCGTTTTGGTGAGCATTAGGCGCGGCGAGCCGATTGGCGGCGCAACCGACGATGAATAACGGCTACGATAGGGCAGGGCGCAAGTACGCGCCGCGCCGCAAAATAAACGCGGTTTGAACATACATAAAATGGAGGTTGTCAATGCGAAAATTTATAACGTCGGTTTGGTTTAGGCGCTGTATTGCCATTGCAATAGCGCCGTTCGTCATAGCCATTCTTGCGGACGTTTATTTTTCAAGAACTATTGGCGGAGGATGGAAAACGGCAGATAGTTTTAATGGAAAATTTCCAGTCTTTATGCACCCGCATTGGAAGGATACAGAACCAGACATAGAAACGTTAAATTATAAGGAATCATTTTTCCGTAGTTTTTCTGAATCGGGAACTATTAGATTTTATGTGAAAAAATTCAAACAAGCCCAAAACGGAAGAGCCGACGGAATAACTTTGGAGATATACGCCGATGGAAAACTCATTGCTTCAAAATATGAAAATCCGTATGCGGACGCGAGCGCGCCTTTTGCGGATGACAATGAATTTCGCGCTATTACTTTTGATTTTGCAATACCGAACGATACAAAAGAGATCGTAATAAAAACGACTCCAAACGCTAATACGGACGTCGATCATGTAATGATCGATCGCGTAAAGATTACTCGAACAAACTACGTGGGAACACTCGTCTTTGGCGTGTTAACGATTTGCTTTATTTGGCTTTTATCGTTGGAGTTTATACGTCAAAATGTAGCCGCAAAAACAAAAATATGGTTACGTCGCGCTTATGAAAATCTCTCAAAAATGCCCGCGCCTATAAAGATATTTGTTGCATTAAGCATATTTTTATTGTGTTACGTTAGATATAATATAAATTTAGCGCCGTTAATTTTAGTATGGGCAATATGGAAACTATCCGCGTATGAATGGCTGGCTAATCTATTTGGCGAGCGCCAAACAAAATTAGCTATATGGATAGCCGCGATTTCGGCTCTATTTTTTGTCGCCATAGTACTATTTCTTAGAGTTCCGATAGTTATGGACGTATTGCTAGGCGACCAAAATAGAGTTTTTGGCGACTTTACTATGATGAACGGAAATCATTATAGAGCCAAAACGCATCCGTTTTACGTTCTTATATGGCAATCGGTTTATCATCTTTTTTCGCCTTTGGTTACGCATAGTTCGCTTTCGATTAGAATAATGATCGCGTTATTTGCGGGGCTAAATGTAGGACTATTTTCTCTTTTTGCGTCTAGGGCGCTAAGTAGCGCGACGTTAAACGCGATTCTTTGCGCTATTTTTGCCTTTAGTTTTCCGCAAATATATCACGGCGGGCAAATGATGGAAAGTTTTATATTTACGCAAACGGCTATCTTGCTATCAATTTTATATTTCTCCTTTGCTTTTCAAAAGAAAGAGTACAACTTATGGGCGTTACTGATTTTAGCGTTATTTGTAGTTGGCAATAATATAGCCTATATTTGCATATTTGGCGTATTTTATCTAATTTTGCTATTTAGCGTCTATAAAAAATGGAAGGAAATTTGCCAAAAAGCGCTTATGTTCGCGTTATATTTCTTAATCGCATTTTGTGTTATTTTGTATCTTCAGAGCTTTTTTTACGGACACAATTCGCCGTCAAATATAGTTTCGCTATACAAGGCGCTGGCGTTGAAGAGGGGCGCTACATTACGCCGAATATGATAAGCTCAACGCAATACGTTAAAGACTTCTTTGGTCAATCGATGTTTGCCGTTTATCCATTTGGTTTAGGCGATATAATTAAACATGGCTATATATGGTCTATTTTGCTTTTAGCGCCTTTTGTTTTGCTTAAGAAGCTCAAAGATTGGAGAATGCTATTAGGATTATTTTTGAGCTGCTTTTTCTTGTTAGCCTTTCATCGTTTCTATGGCGCGTCGGAGGTTAGATTATTTATGCCCGTAATAGCGGCGATTTTGTTATGCTTGCTTGTTTTTTCGGCGCAAGTTATTTCGCGAAAAATTGCTTTGTGCGTAGCGTCCGCGCTTTTGATAGTCGTTTTGCCGTTAAATTTGCTTGGAGCATATAATACGCATATAATTAGCGAATTTGTTTTTGGCGAACTCGACTCGGGCGATTGGCAAAACTACAAAAATGATATAGACAGGTTTGTTGAAATATCGAAAAAAGACGATCTCAACAAATTCCTATTATATCAGTCATTGAAAAAGAACAAATAATGATAAGCGTTTAATTTTTGTCGAAAGCTACAGGCTTTTTCCTACGCATAAGACGCCAAGACATATCAAAACTATGCCCAAAATTTTAAGTTGCGACATACTTTCATTGAAAAAAATGTATCCGCATACCGTAATCAACGCAAAACCAAGCGCTACAAAAGAATACGCAAAACTAACCTCGTATTTGGATAAAGCTACGATCCATGTCGCGACGCTTAACCCAAAAGCAAGCATTGCCAACCATAATTTATAGTTAAGCGCCATTGACGGCAAAGCCTTGATTATGTCTGCGCCAATAGTAATATTTCCTATATTTATCATAGCGGAACGGATCAAAAGTTGCGCGGTCGCGTTCAGTAAAACGCTAACTAATATCAGCCAAATATCTTTCACCAAAGAGCCTTTATTTCAGATACAGCAAAAAGGCAAACGACGCGACCCAGCAGACGATCGAAACTTGCAAAGCGCGATCGCTTAACAGAGCGCGCGAGGGATCGCCGCTGTTTTCTTTTACAAACGATATTTGCATATAACGCAAAACGCCGTATAATACGAAAACGCTTGTCATATAAACGTTTTCAGATCCAATTCGTTCCGTCGTAACGGGCGAGATAGACCATAGGATATACGCCAAAATCACCACGCCCGCGCTTAATACCATTGCGTTGTCGATAAATTGCAAATTGTACTCGTCGAGATTTTTGCGCGTTTTAGCGCCCGTGCGATTTAATATGAGTATTTCGTCGCGGCGTTTCGCAAACGCTAAAAAGATCGCCAAAAGAAACGTCATAACGATAATCCAGCGCGAAAGCGGAGCATCGGCGGCGATCGCGCCGATTTGCAAACGAAGCACGAAGCCGATCGCGATAACGATAATATCTATAACGGCGATATGTTTTAATTTAATTGTGTATGCTACGTTTAGGGCGATATAAACGCATAAAACAAAAGCCGCGTCGATCGAAACGTATAACGCGATCGCTCCGCCCGCTAAAATCAGCGGCGCGGATAATACCCAAGCGGTTTTTTTGGATATTGCGCCGCTTGCGATCGGGCGAAAACGTTTCTTTTTATGCAAGCGATCTTCGGGCGCGTCGTGAATATCGTTAAAGACGTAAATTCCGCTCGCGCACAGACTAAAACTTATAAACGCCGCTAAACACAGATATATTACGTTTGGATCGCCTAGTTTGAACATGAAAAACGCGGGTATAAATATGAAAAAGTTTTTGACCCATTGTTGCGGACGCATTAACGCCAATATATTGTGCGTCATTTAGATTCTCCGTCCAAACGGGGGGGGGGGGGGGTAAAAGAGGGCGGCGGCTTTCAAGCCGCGCGCAAATCAAGCGTTTTATTCGCTTTGCGATTAACGATTTTTTCATAGCGCCGACCTTTAGCCTTTTAACCGATTATCTAACGCGATCATTGTACAACAAGACATCTTGAGGGTTAGTCGACGAAGCGCTTGGTTATATCGCCGTAGCTTTCCACGCGCCGATCGCGCAAAAACGGCCAAATTCTGCGCGTCGTTTCGGAGCGATTGAAATCAAGATCGGCGTAAAGCGTAACTTCGTCCAGATCGGCGCGCGCCAAAAATTCGCCCTGCGCGCCGCAAATAAAGCTGCCGCCCCAAAAGCTGATTCCGTCGCCTTCGCCATTTTGCCCGTTTTCGTAACCGACGCGATTAGCCGCGATCGTAGGCAAAGCGTTTGCGATTGCGTGCGATCGCTGAATCGTTTGCCAAGCGTCCAGCTGCCGCGCTTTTTCCGCGTCCGAATCCTGCGGATTCCAGCCGATTGCCGTAGGATAGATCAAAACGTCCGCGCCGTTTAACGCCATAAGCCGCGCCGCTTCGGGATACCACTGATCCCAGCAGATCAAAACGCCAAGCCTTCCCGCGCTTGTGTTTATCGGTTTGAATCCCAGATCGCCCGGCGCGAAGTAGAATTTTTCGTAAAAGCACGGATCGTCGGGAACGTGCATTTTGCGATACAGTCCCGCCACGCTTCCGTCGGTTTCCATAACGACCGCCGTATTGTGATACAGCCCTTTCGCGCGTTTTTCAAAAAGCGACAACACCAACACGATTCCACACTCTTTTGCTACCGCGCCGAAACGCTCCGTCGATTCGCCCGGTATCGTCTCCGCCAGATCGAAAAAGGCGACGTTTTCGCTTTGGCAGAAATAAAGCGAATTGTGCAACTCGCTTAAAACCACGAGTTTCGCGCCGTTTTTTGCCGCCTCTTTTACTTGTTCAACGCAACGCGCCGCGTTTTCCTCTTTGCTTGCCGTAAACGAGCGCTGAATTAAAGCCGCTTTCATAGCCGCCATTATAGCAATGCCTCTTTTGATAAAATCCGCGTAGCATTTAGAGGGGAGCGCGTATGTCGCTTGAGAATAATTACAGCCCGAAAGATATAGAAAACGGGTTATACGAAGAGTGGGAAAAAGAGGGGATTTTTAAGTCCAACAAAGGCGGCGAGCCTTTCACCATTATGATGCCGCCGCCAAACGTAACGGGAAGCCTTCATATTGGACACGCGCTAAATCACACGTTGCAAGATATTATCGTCCGCTACAAGCGAATGGACGGCTACGACGTTTTATGGCAGCCCGGTTTGGATCACGCCGGGATCGCCACGCAAAACGTGGTGGAAAAACGGCTGCTTGCCGAAGGGATCAAAAAAGACGCGATCGGGCGCGAGGAGTTTATCCGCCGAACGTGGGATTGGAAAAATCAAAGCGGCGGCGCGATTGTCAATCAATTGCGACGGCTTGGCACAAGTCCCGATTGGAGCAGAGAGCGTTTTACGATGGATTACGGCTTGCGTCAGGCGGTGAAGCGGGCGTTTGTACAGCTTTACGAAGAGGGACTGATCGTCCAAGACGACTATATGGTCAATTGGTGTACGCACGACGGCGCGTTAAGCGACATTGAAGTCGAATACGAGCCAATCGAGGGCGCGCTGTATCACATTCGCTATCCGCTTGCGGCAGGCGAGGGCGCGATCGTAGTGGCTACGACCCGTCCCGAAACTTTTTTTGGCGATAGCGCCGTAATGACGCGCCCCAGCGACGAACGCTACAAAGAGCTTGTCGGCAAAAGCGTCGTGCTACCGCTGATTAACCGCGAGATCAAAATCATCGCCGATTACGCCGCCGATTCAACTTTCGGCAGCGGCGCGGTCAAGGTTACGCCCGCGCACGATCGCAACGACTACGAGGTCGGCAAACGCCATAACCTTGAGTTCATAACGATCTTTGACGAATCGGGGATATTAAACGATCATTGCGGCGAATTCGCGGGTTTGGAACGGCTTGAAGCGCGTCCTAAAATTGTCGAGGCGCTACAAAAGGGCGGGTTCATCGAAAAGATCGAAAAATACGCTCACTCGGTCGGACGCTGCTATCGTTGCAATAACGTCGTCGAGCCGTACATTTCAAAACAGTGGTTTGTCAAAAAAGAGATCGCCGCCGAAGCGATCAAGCGGGTTAACGCGGGCGAAACGAAGTTCTATCCGCCGCAGTGGAAAAACAACTTTGATTCGTGGATGGGCGAGCTGCGCGATTGGTGCATATCGCGCCAACTTTGGTGGGGACATCGCATTCCCGTTTTTTACTGCGTGGAATGCCGCAACAAATGGGCGACGATAGAAGACGAGCCAACCTGCTGCCCGCGCTGTCATTCGACGGGAATCGTTCAAGATCCCGACGTGCTTGACACGTGGTTTAGCTCCGCTCTTTGGGCGATTAGCACGCTTGGCTGGGGCAACGAAAGCGACCAAAACGTTAGCGAGGGCGATCTAGCGCGCCGTAGTCCGAACGATCTGCTGATTACGGGCTTTGACATTCTGTTTTTCTGGGTGGCGCGAATGCTGATGACGAGCGTTCATTTCACGGGTAAAACGCCGTTTAAGGACGTCTATTTGCACGCGCTTGTGCGCGACGAGCATGGGCAGAAGATGAGCAAATCCAAAGGCAACGTGATTGATCCAATCGAGATGATCGAGCTTCACGGCGCGGATACGCTACGCTTTACTTTGGCGGCGCTGTGCGCTCAAGGGCGCGACATAAGGCTTTCGCATAAGGTTCTGGAGACCTACAAGCATTTTGCCAACAAAATTTACAACGCCGCGAAATTCCTGCTGCTTAAACAGCCGTTATACGCCGAGCTTAACGAGATTAAAGTTGAAACGGAGCTTGGGCTGTATATGAACAGCCGACTTAACGCCGCGATCGAGCAGATACGCTCCGATCTGGACTCCTATCGTTTCAACGACGCCGCGATCGCGCTTTATCGCTTTGTGTGGACGGAGTTTTGCGACTGGGGCATTGAGCTTAGCAAAGCCGACGAGCGAAGCGTCGTCGAGATCGGCGCGATCTTTATCGAAGCGCTCAAGCTGCTTTCGCCGTTTATGCCGTTTTTAAGCGATCGGCTTTATCGGGAGCTGACCAAAAAAAGCGTTAGCGTTACGATCGCGCCGTTTCCAAAAGCCGCCGCGCGCGATTTGCAAGCCGAAGAGCGCGTAAATATCGCAATCGAGGCGATCGTTTCAATCCGAAGGGCGAAAGCCGCAATCGATCAAGCCAACAAGCCGATCGCCAAAGCCTACGTCCGTTTGTATCAAAGCGGCGCGAACCTGCCGCTTCGCCTCATCGAAAAACTCGCGCGCGCGGAGCGCGTCGAAATCACAAGCCAAAAGCAAAAGGGCGCGAGCGATATTAGCGACAATCTGGAGACGACCGTTCCCGTCGAAAATATCGATCTATCCTCGCTGATAGCAAGGCTTGAGGCGCAAAAGCTGAAGATTGAAAAAGATCGCGGCAAACTGCAAAATCTGCTGAATAACGCGAATTTCGTAGCCAACGCGCCAAAAGAGACGCTGGATAAAAATCGCGCTTTGCTTGCCGAAGCCGTCAAGAAACTTGACGAGGTGGAGGAGCGATTGAAGGCGCTTAACTAGCGCCCTCAACCCTTAAGCCTTTTTCAAAGCGGCGTTAGATCGCCTCTTTGAACTTTTTGCCCGCCTTGAAAGCCACCGCTTTTTTAGAGGGGATTTGGATCTCTTTCTTGGTCTTGGGGTTGATGCCCGTGCGCGCCGCGCGAGTGCGGACTTCAAACGAGCCGAAGCCCACGAATTGAACGGAATCGCCCTTTTTGAGCGTACCGACGATTGTTTCTAGCGTCGCGTTGAGCGCTTTTTCAGCGTCCGCTTTGCTAAGTTTAGCCGCTTCCGCGACTTTTGCCACAAACTCCGGCTTTGTCAAGGTCTTGCCTGATGACATGTTGGTGAATCCTTGTGATGTTGAGATATGAACGGCAGGATTGTAATAGCGAAATTCTTAAACTTGCTTCAAGGGCTGGCTTTTTTGCTAAAATTTCTTAATATCGCGGGACAAAATAAAGAATCGGCTTTAATGGTTTCGCTTTATAAACGGCGTTTAAGGGGTCAAATGATCAAGGCTACAAGACGATCGGCAGCTAAAATGACTCGCATAAAATCGCGCGCGCAAAAGTCGAAAGCCAAAAACGTCGAACGTTTTTCAAAATTAACTCTGGCGATACTCGCTTTAGCGCCGATTGCCGCTTTTTTGCTGATCGCGCCCGCTTATTTGTATTGGTTTGGCGGCATTAGCGCGCGAAAAATCTACGAAATCGCAATCGAGGAGCGCTATATTCAAGAGGGCGCGCCCGCGCAGATCGCGAGCAAATTCGTCAAGCCGATCGTATATCTGGACGCGCCGCAACTGAAAGACTTGAACTCTTCGGAGCGCAAAAAACGTTTTATCGAGACGATTTTGCCCTCGATCCTAATCGTCAAACACAAGCGCGATCAAGAGCGGCTTTTGGCGATAGCCATTTCCAATAAATTTCATCCGACCCGCGCCGAAAGACGCTTTATGAGCGATCTGTACGAAACCTACCGCGCCAAAGATTTGGACGAACTGCTACTAAGAATGCAGACGCATCCGCCTAGCCTTGCGATCGCGCAAGCGGCGCTTGAAAGCGCTTGGGGGACTTCAAACGTTTTTATGGAGACCAACAATCTGTTTGGCGTGTGGTCGTTTGACGCCGACGAGCCGCGTTATCTGGCTACGATTCGCAAACGCGGGCAGAAAATCTACGTTAGGCGTTACGAGAGCATGTACGCCTCGATAGAGGATTATTTTATGGTTGTGGCGATTGGCAAGGCGTTTGCGGAGTTTCGCGTAGCGCGGGCGAGCAACGTCGATCCAAACCAATTGGCGACTTTGCTGGAAATGTATTCGGAGCAGCGTCAAGAGTACGTTCAAAAGTTGCAATATGTTATAAAAAGCAACGATTTGACGCGGTTTGACGATTACGCGATAGACAAATCATATCTTTTTTTGAAAGCGGCGCTATGAATTTACAAACGGCGTTGGACGAAGCGGCAAACGAGACTCGCGGATCGCTTGGCAAGGGGAGCGTGGCGAACTATATTCCCGCGCTTGCAATAGCCGATCCGACCAAATTCGCTATGGCAATCGCAACGGTTGAAGGCGAGATTTACAGCGTGGGCGATTCAAGCGATCGTTTCTCGATTCAAAGTATCTCGAAAGTTTTCGCGCTGACTCAGGCGTTTGGGATTTTGGACAACGATCTGTGGCGCAGGCTTGAGCGCGAAAACGCGGGAAGCGAATTTAACTCGTTGTTGCTTTTGGAGCTTGGGCGCGGCATACCTAGAAATCCGCTCACAAACGCGGGCGCAATCGTTACGACCGATATTATCCTCACCGAAAAGCGCAAAGAGGCGAAAACGGCGGTATTGGAGTTTTTGCGCGAAAGAAGCGGCAACCGATCGATTGGCTTCAACGAGGAGATCGCGCAGCTAGAGATTGAGCACGGACATCGCACGAAGGCGTTAGCTCACCTTATAGCCAGCTTCAAAAACCTTGAAAATCACCCGCAAACGGTCGCAATGCTCTATTTTTATCAGTGCGCCATGGAAGCCTCGTGCGAGGATTTGGCGCGATCGCTGCTGTTTTTAGCCAACAACGGCGAATGTCCCGTGAGCAAAAAGCGCGTGATTAGCGCCTCGCAGGCAAAACGGATCAACTCGATTTTGCTCACCTGCGGACATTACGACGTTTCGGGCGATTTCGCGTTTAGGGTGGGACTGCCGGGCAAAAGTTGCGTAAGCGGCGCGATTGTGGTTATCGTACCGGGCAAAATGGCGATTGCCGCGTGGTCGCCCGCTTTGAACAAAGACGGCGTATCTTTGGCGGCGAGCGAAGCGCTGGAGATATTCGCGCACAAAAGCGGTTTGTCTATCTTTTAAGTTTCGCGCTTCAAATTTGCGCGGCTAGTTTTTTATTGGCGCGGCGATAGCGCAAAGCGGCTAATAATACGTCTTTGAATATCAGCGCGTAGGCTATTGCGAATAATCCGCCGCCAATGCGCGAAAGCGGATCGTATATAACGCCGATCGCAAGCGAGGCGATCGCGCCGATATGAAAAGCCATTTGCGAAAACATGGCGTTTTTGGATATGAA
>JAISMA010000227.1 GCA_031276985.1 Helicobacteraceae bacterium
CTTTCAAGAGGCGATCAAACAATATACGCAAGCGATCGATCTCGATCCGAGCTATGCGAACGCTTACGTCTCTCGCGGAGTCGCTTACGAAGGTTTGGGCGAGGCTCAAAACGCCGAAACAGACGCGAATAAAGCGCGCGAACTTGACGGCGCAAGAGGCGATAAATTCAAAAACGATAATCCGCCCGCCGCCCAACCGCAAGCATTTGCCCGTTGATCTTTTTACTCGATATTAAGAAGGCGCTAAACGCGATCGCTTGCTCTATCCACGCTACTAGTTATAGCGAACCGTTAGCGCGTTTGGCGATCGATTAAGCGCCGTTTTTCGCCTGTTGGCGAATTATGGATTGACGATCTTTTTTAAGCCCTTCAGCCACGCCTCGATTTCAGCCTTGATGTCGGGACTGTCAATCCAATGAGTAAATTGGCCAGTAGGGTGCGGCAGTCCCGCGACAACGACCTTTGAACCGTGAATCGTCGCGTCGAACCGCTTTGCAAAGCAGTATTCCTTGCCACTTTGTTCAAGAGTTTCCCTCTTAATTTCGCTCCCCGCAAATTTCGCGTGAAAGAACTTAAAAGAAGAACTAGAATCGGTTGCCTCGCTGTATCCTAGCGCAATAATAATGCGCGGCTTTACAATCTGTAAAATCGCGTCATGTACCGGCCAGCATAGTTTCGCGTCCTCCGGTCTTACGCCTTCGGCGTTTCGGCTTTGAAAAAAAACCAGATTGCTTGCGCAAATATCGCGCAGTTGCAAGCCAAGCTGTTCGGCGATACATTCGACGCTACGTCGAAATCGCGCGCCATTCCCCCAATCCTCGTCAAGATAGGCGTTGCACTTGTACTCGAGCAATTTGTCAACGCTACCGCCCACAGTGGGGTCATCCGCGGTATTATCCGAAGGCTCGCCGCCCGGATTAAATCCCACAATATAAGCGACGCCCTCGCGCAATGTTTCATGGCTGCTGTAAAGAACGCCGCCGGGTCTTTTGAGGTTATCCTCGCCAAGCGTTGTTCTGATGAACTCAGGGAGTTTGTCTTTGGTAATCATCGCGTTTCCTTTTTTTTGATTTCGCGAATATTATACGCTAACTTAACTTGCGGCGCTTCGTTTTGGCGTCGTTCTATTGAGCGAAACGACGGGAGCGACGGCGCGGCGAAAGTTGGCGATTTTGCCCTGAATGATACGCAAACCAAACCTGACAAAAAGCGGCGGCGCTTGCAACACAATTTCCGACCAATCTTTGCCGTCTTTGCCGCGCCAAAATAGTTGCGGATCGAGATCTGCGTTTCGGCGTTTGTATATGACGCTGATCGGCTCTTTATCTTTTGGCGGCATAACGGGTTGCGCTTCGACGGGCGGTATGTTTACGCGTTTTTCTTGGTGTTTATAGTTTTCCGTGTCGCTCATTGCAGATTTTCCTTGATAAGATTTTCGAGATCGCCCGCGAAATTAAACACTTCGGTAAATTCCGCAAACGCCCATTTGCCAAAACTGCCGCAAGCGTTGATCGACGGTATCCACATGGTTTGCGTCGCTTCCGCTTTGGCTTTGTCTTGCTCGTCTTTTTGCCCTTTGATTTCGATGATGAGATTAAGCGATTTATCTTGTCCGACTTTCACGATGTAATCTGGACGGTATATATGTTTTCTGCCGCCAAACTGATAGGGGATTTCAAAGTCCAATCCGTGATTTTTCACATAGCAAGATACCATTGGACTGGCGTCTAGCGTTCGGCAAAATTCGCCTTCCCAATCGCTATCAAGCACGGCGTAGTTAATATGGCTTTTTTCCGTTCGATAGAGCGTTTGTTTTACGGTGTGAAAACTTACGTGGGCGGTAGAACCCGTTTTGTTGTACGGATCAAACGTCGGTTTGATAAAAGCGTTTTTGGCGCGGGCGCGATCGATAGCGCTTAAAATGCGCTCGCAGGCCGTATCCGCCAAAGCGTCATATAAGATTTGCGCTTTGAACACGTCGCCTTCGCATATTAGATAGTTTTCTAGCCACTCTTTTGCGATCGGGATTATCTGTCCAAAAAGATGAAACGGCGGATCGCTTTCGCCGCGCATTTTTTCTAACAGCCTTTTGGTCAGATGAAACGCGATTGAATTAAGGCGGATTGATTCGTTATTGGTTGGTTTTAGATCGATTGGCTCGCCGATAATGGATTTGTTTGTTGTGATTGATGAACCGACTATATCGGGGTTGAGTTTCATTACGGAGTTTTCGGAAAATTTAGCGCCGATCTTATCGCGCGGAATCGGACAATAATAACCGCAAACTCTAGGAAAAACAATTTCAAAAGCGCCGCGATCGCGTTATGCGGTTATTTTGCGCTCTTTTCCAACGATATAACGCATAAGCGCGCTGGCTACAAATTCCGCAAGTTTGACGGGGACAGCATTGGCGATCATCAGTTCCATTTCCGTCTTATTGCCGACCCACTTAAAATCTGCTGGGAACGTTTGAATCAGCGATCTCTCGATCGTCGTTAAAGGCCGCACTGAACAGTTAATTTCGCAAGCATCGTTTGGATGTATGGAGTATCCCGGAGGTATCGGACGGTTCGCTCCTCTTATAGTTGGCGAAGGCTCATCAACTGAATAGATTGCGCGGCGGTTATAGTTGCGCGGATGCCTATAATAAAATTCAAGCCCTAGCGACGAGCCAAAATACTCGCGTATGGTAGTATCTTTATCTCTCAAATCACGCTCAATCTCTTTTAGTAAAAAACCGTCGTTAGCCTCTAACGCCCCGAAGCAAAAGAATCGTTTCCTTTTTTGCGGAACGCCGCAGCGACTAGCGTCAAGCACGATTTCCGTAAGCCCATAACCTGATCGCTTAAATATTGCCTTTGCCGAAGCGTATGCCGCGCTCTTAAACGCTCTCGCGACATTTTCCATTACAAAAAAACGCGGTCGAATATCGGCGACGATATTAGCGAACGCTTCGGTAAGTTTCGCCCTCTTGTCCTCGATTCGTTTGCCCGCATGAGAAAAATCTTGGCAGGGAGGTCCGCCTATGATAATGTCCGGGCTTAGGCTTCGCGCTTCGGCAATCGCTCGCTCAACTTCCGAAAGATCAGTCCTGAATAATGGATGGCTAAAGTTCCGTGCATAGCAATCAGCCGCCTTGTCCCAATTCTCAAATGCGCCGACGATGTCAAATCCCGCATTCTCAAATCCCAGCGAAAGCCCGCCGCATCCAGCAAACAAATCTACAACTTTATTCGTGCTATTCTCCGTCATCTTTATAATATTCCTGATAGTATAACGCAAAAATCGCCAACAGAAAAAAGGCACATCCGTAACATGCCAACGTTAATTGATGATTCGCAACATAATTCTTCGGGGTTATTCGGCATAACAAATTCAAATCGAACGCCAGAAAGACACTGGAGCAAAAACTGTTTCAACTCCAGTTTCCCTGCCGCTGTCGCTTGCTACTTGCTTGAAAAGAATATCCCCTCGGTGTATAACAAACTTGAAATAATTAACGGAGAGCCAAAGGTTGTTTCTTCGGAAATTTCATTGAGGGAGGTTTTCAATTGCCATACGTTTGCGCTAAAAGAGCTGGATTTTTGTTTTGAGTCCAAGTTTAACCCCTACCAGCAATACTCTTTCAGCCCAATAGATTCGATCGATCTTGTCATAAAATCAATTAGCGGAAAATACTTATCGCCGCTTGAAATCAAACTCACCGTCCTGCCAACTTCCAACACAAGCAGTCGTCCTGAAGCGGAATGGGGGTGCGAACTAGTCGTTCGTTCCGCTACCACTTCATATTGCGCGTTAGGAATGTTTGACTCGGCGAAAAACGAAGCAAAAAAGATTCGCGAAATTTTTGAATCTACGTGTTCAGGAATAGGTTCTTGGGAAAACGAATTTGAGATGGCGCATAAAACAAAGTCTCTTTATCAATGCTTAAACGCATTCCAACAGACATATCTTGATAGACAAAAGCCTCTCTTGATGCAAACAATATGGAAAACAAAGGGACAATCGCCAATTCTCGCGGACAACGCATTTGACATAATCGTTTGGAGCGATTATGCGTTCTCTCGCTTGTTTATAGACGGAGCTAATCTGTCGCAATCTGTGATGAGCAGACCAATGAGGGCGACCGCAAGACTGTCCCGTTGCCTATGGGAATTGAGCAAATCTGGCAAGATTCAACTAAGCGAAATATATAGGCAAATGGCGTTTGGAACACAAACTGATAAGGAATTTGCGATACAGGGAACGAAGTGGAGAGAATACACGACGTCTGAGCGCATCTTGAAACCGATCATTCTCAAGAGTGAATTAGGGCAAATCATCGATACCGCCTACATAGAGAGACTCAACCCAGAAAGACGCTTTGACCAAACGCTTTATTTTACGCTAAGGAATTGATTCGTGTCGGCTTTACTATTGATGCTTACCGCGCTTCTTGAGTAGATCGAGTCTATATCCATAACTAAACCTGACAAAAAGCGATCTTGCGGCGATCGGCTATCGTTTTGGACGAAGCGAAGGCGGGATTTGCGCGAAAAAAGCGTTATTTCGCTTCGCTAAACCAACTTAATATGGTCATTTTGAAGCAGGCGTAAAACATTATCAAATATCCGCCCGCCGCGACAAGAACGCTTATAAACCAATTGGCGCTAAGAAGTCCTAGCGTTGAAAGTATGTAGTTGAAATCGTGAAAACTATCGACGCCTAAAAACGATTTTGACGCGCTTAAACGCAAA
>JAISMA010000114.1 GCA_031276985.1 Helicobacteraceae bacterium
ATGCCGATCGTAAGCACGATTCCCACCATGCCGGGCAACGTGAGCGTCGCGCCAAAAAGCGCCATGATCGCTACGATCATAAACAGATTGACAAACAGCGCGGCGACGCTGATTATCCCAGCTACGCGGTAATAGACAACCATAAACAGCGCTATAAGCAAAAAGCCGCTTGCAAGCGCGATCGCGCTGGCTTTAATGCTCTCCGCGCCAAGCGAGGGACCGACGCTACGTTTTTCCATCATATCCACGCTTGCGCTCAAAGAGCCGCTTCTAAGCGCGATTGCGAGATCGGCGGCTTCTTTGTCGCTGAACCTTCCGCTGATCTGCCCGCTACCGCCGCCGATTCGTTCGCGTATGACGGGCGCGCTATACACTTTGCCGTCAAGTACGATCGCAAGCCTTTTGCCAACGTTTTTACCGCTGAAATCGCCGAAAATACGCGCGCCGTCGCCGTCGAGAGTAAAGTGAATTACCGCTTGGTTTTGCTGATCGAATCCGACTCTTGCGTCCGAAAGCCGCTCTCCTTCCAAAATCGGAATGCGCTTTAGCAAATAACGGACGCTAGGATCGTAAACGTCGCTTAAGATCGTAGAGCCAAGCGCGTTTGCGTCCGCTTCGCTCATCGTCGAAACGCGGGCGATGTTCTGCTCGTCTACCGCCATCATCTGCAAATGCGCCGATTGCTCGATTAAACTTCTGGCGCGTTGCTCGTCCTCGTCGTTTTTAATACCGGGCAACTCCACGAGTATTTGATCGACCCCCTGCTTCGCCACCGTAGGCTCGCTAAGCCCGAACTGATCGAGACGGTTGCGAATGGTCTCCACCGCCTGTTTCACCGACGACGATCGCGTCTCCGCGATTTCCGCCTCGCTCAAACTTAGCGCGTAACGCGAATCGACCTCTTTTACAATCACTCCGTTTAGCGTCTTTAGGTAGTCGTTTAGCTTCTCTTTGGCTTTGGCGTCGAGTAGCTCAAAATAGACGCTTAACTCGTCAAAGCGCAAGCCGTCGATTAAAATATCGTTTGACTCCGCAAACGCGCCAACGCCGCCCGCCACGCTTTTAACGCGGCTTTCGACCGCCTCGTCCGTATGCACGCCAAGCAACATGTAAAGCCCGCCCTGCAGGTCTAGCCCCAAATTGATCTTTGCGCCCTTGTCGAGGTTTGAAAACGTCGGCAGGCTGAAAACTATGCCAAATATCGCCGCGATCGCAAAAATGACGAGGCGCGCGTTAACTTTTAACGACATCGGCTTCTATCTTCTTAGCCACAGACGCGCGATCTAGCTTGACGATTGCGTCTTTGCTAATCTCGACTTTGATAAACTCCTCGTTTTCGTCCGCTCTGACCACTTCGGCGTGAATGCCGCCGACGGTAACGATGCGATCGCCTCTTTGAAGCGAGCGCGTCATCTCCTTGTGCTTTTTGGCTTGGCGTTGTTGCGGATAGATCAGAAGAATGTAGAAAATGACGAACATGCCTAACAGCGGCAATAGCATACTTAGCATATTTGGCGCGGCGGCTGCGGTGGAAGCGTCTGGCATAAGAATCCTTTGCAAATTGCGAGATTTTAGAAAGCGCAATCCTAACACAACCGCGCTAATAAACGCTCTGCTAGGCGCTTTATGCCTAAGCGCCTTCGTCTATTTTGAAGCCGCCGCGCTTGATCTGCGCCCGCTCAACACGATCTGCGCTCTGTTTGGATTCGCGATCTGGCTGATAGCGGACAAAAAAACCGCCTTTTTGCTTGGATTTTTCGTCGCGCTTTTGTGGTTTTGGTGGATTGGATTAAGTTTTTTATACACCGAATATCCGCCTCTTGCCTTCGTTGCGCCGATTGCGATCGCGCTGATCTACGCCGTTATATTTTTCGCGTTTGCGTGGCTGCCAATCTATGCGCGCGCGGCGGCGATCGCGTTTGGTTTTTGGCTTATAGAGCCGTTTGGCTTTGCGTGGTTCAAACCCGAACTCGTTTTAGCAAGCGGTTATTTCTCGGTTAATCGCGTAGCTTTTCCGCTTTTGATCGCGGCGATCTTATGCGTAATTTACGCCAAAAAACGTCGCTTTTTATTTGCGATTTCCGCCGCGTGTTTTATCGGCGCGTTTGTCGCGCCCGAAGCGCCAAAACCAAAAGCGCCAAACTTAAACATAACGCTTGCGCGCACCAACATAGACCAATCAATCAAATGGCAAAAAAGCGATCTGCCCAGACAGATCGCCGAAGTTTTTAAGCTAATCGATGAGGCAATCGCGCAAAAGGCGGATCTAATCGTTTTGCCTGAAGCGGCAATCGCTACTTTCTTAAACCGCGAAGAAGAGATTTTGGACGAACTTTTAACGAGGAGTTTTTCCATTGCGATCGTATTGGGAGGCTTGCATTTGAAAAGCTCCACGCCGTACAATAGCGCCTATATTTTCCAAAACGGGCGATACAAAATCGCCGATAAAGTATTTCTAGTTCCGTTTGGCGAAGCAAGCCCTTTGCCTTCGTGGGCGGGCAGACTTGTTAATAGGCTGTTTTTTGACGACGCGATCGATTATGTTTCGGCTAGTAATCCGACGGATTTTACGATTGGCGATTATCGTTTTCGCGCCGCGATTTGCTACGAAGCGGCAATCGAAGCGATGTACCGCGACGCGCCGCCGTATATGATCGCGATTTCAAACAACGGCTGGTTTACGCCGTCCATAGAACCCACGTTGCAAAAACTGCTAATGCGTTTATACGCCAAACG
>JAISMA010000145.1 GCA_031276985.1 Helicobacteraceae bacterium
GCGATAAGAGCGCGTTTTTTCGCGTCGATAACGTCGGCTAATTCGTCGTTGTTCAAAGTTGTCTGACTAGTTGGTCGCATGTGAAAACAATCCTTGATTTTTGCCGCGAATGGTAACAACTTACGCTTAAAACCGTCGCGTAAACGCCTCCGTTTTTTCGCGCGATAAATCGTTTGATTGCGAATAAGCGCTACGCTTGCCCACAAAAAAAGCGCTTTGACATAAGTTTAAGAACGCTCTCGTTTTTTTGTGGAAATACGATAAAGAATTATCGCGATATATCGACAAAAATCGAGGAGCTTTCAGAAATATGTATAAGTGGGGCGTAAGAAGGAACGAAAACGCTAAAAATGTTTCAGCGTTTGCGTTCAAGCCGCCCGTTTTTTTTGCTTTGTTTAGTTTGAGCGAGTTGAGCGCGATCTAAAAGAAATGATGGCGCGCCCGGAGGGATTCGAACCCACAGCCTTCGGCGCCGGAAACCGACGCTCTATCCGTTGAGCTACGGGCGCAACGCCGACGCAATTTTAGCGAGGTAGGCTAAAATATCGGTTTCTTGGAGGTTTGATGGATTTTTCGCCGATAAGTTTGGAGCGTCAAGCGGTTTTGGACGCCGCCCTCGCCGCGCAGACGCTAGAAACGGCGGACGCGACTTTTGTAAATCTCTGGCTTTGGCGTTTTGAGCGAAAAATAGAGCTTGCAATCGAGGACGATTTTATTTTTATCAAGCAAACCTGTCATACCTGCGAAGGCAAAGAGCAAACGCCGTATTTTCTCTTTCCGATCGGGCGCGGCGATCTGAAAAAGGCGATCGACGCGCTCAAGCGCCATTGCGACAAAGAGGCGATCGCGCTGAAGTTTCGCTCCGTAACGAAAGCGCAAAAAACAGAGCTTGAAAGCGCCTGTCCAAACGCCTTTGCGTTCGCTTACGATCGCGATCGTAGCGATTATCTTTACGATTGCGCGGCGCTAATTGGCTTAAACGGACGCGATTATCACTCTAAAAAAAACTTCATCAACCGCTTCGCCACTTTTTACGGAATTCGCTACGAGCGCTTAAACGACGACAATCATCAAGAGACGATCGCGTTTATCAACGCTTGGTTTGAGCGCGCGGCGTATTCCGCCGAGTTTGAAAGGCAAGGGATTGTCTCTTTACTTGAAGAGTATCGGCGTTTTCCGTGCGCGTACGGCGTTTTGCGCGCCGAAGGGCAGATCGCGGCTTTTACGATCGGGCAGTCGCTGAACGAAACTACGGCGGTAATTCACGTGGAGAAAGCCGACGGAGCAAACTTTCCGGGTAGCTATCAGACTATCAACAGAACGCACCTTGAAAAAGAGTTTGCCGACAAGCGCTTTGTCAACCGCGAAGAGGATTTGGGGCTGGAAGGCTTGCGTAAAGCCAAACTGTCCTATCGTCCGATTGCGCTCGTGGATAAATTTGACGCGGAGATTAAATGAGAAAAGCCGTCGCTTTTACGGGACCATCAGGCAGCGGTAAAACGACGCTGATCGTGAAAATCGCGCAAGAGCTTGCGCCGCGCAAAAAAGTGGCGATCATCAAGCACGATCCAAAAGACAAAGCGCGATTTGATACGGACGGCAAGGACAGCGATCGTTTTTTCAAAACGGGCGCGCAAACCGTTGTGATCAGTCCGACGAGAACGACGTTTTTTTCGCATAAAACAAGCGCGATCGATGAAGCAATCAGGCTGCTTGGCGATTTTGATTATCTGTTTGTGGAAGGATTAAAAGAGTTGCCGCTTCCGCGCATAGCCGTATTCAGAAACGCGATCGACGAGAGCTATTTTGGCTTTACGCAAGCGATCGCGATCGACGAGACGATCGACCTAAAAAAGTGTAAAATACCCGAAGGCGTTGACGCGCTAAACCTAAACGATCCGCGCCTTGTTCTGGAATGGATCGACAGGCGGGCGAAGGAGGTTTAATGAAAGAGGTTTTCGAGGGAATAGCGAAGGCGGCGACGCGAATCGCGGAGGCTCTGGCGCGAGACGACACGGGCTATTCCGACAACAAAAACTCTACGGGCGACGTGCAGCTAAAGCTAGACATTAGAAGCGATTATATTGTCGAGGAGGAGTTGAGCCGTATTCCAACCGTCCGCGCTCTGGCAAGCGAGGAAAAGGAGCATGTCGAGCCAATCAGATCGGGCGGGCAGTATCTGGTGGGCTACGATCCGCTTGACGGCAGTTCTTTAGCCGACGTGGATTTGTCTGTGGGGTCGATTTTTGGCGTGTATGAAAACAGCTTTTTGGGCGCAAATCTCGCGGCGGCGGCGTACGTGGTGTATGGTCCCCGCGTTGAAATGGTTACGGCGTATAAACACAACGTGGAGTTGTGGCGTCAAGACAGCGGCGGCGAGTTCAAATTTGTTCAGATTTTGCGGCTTAGGGATCGCGGCAAACTCGTTTCGCCGGGCGGTACGCAACAATTTTGGTATCCGCATCATAAAGAGTTGATTGATTCGCTTTTTGCCGAAGGTTATCGGCTTCGTTATTCCGGCGGCATGGTTCCCGATTTGCACCAGATTTTAGTTAAAGGCGGCGGGTTTTTCAGCTATCCCGGCACGACGGACAAAGTAAAAGGCAAAATTCGCCTCGTTTTTGAATCTATGCCGTTTGCGAAGGTTTTTGAAATGGCGGGCGGATTGGCGCTAAACGACAGAGGAGAGCGTCTTTTGGCAAGCGAGCCTAACGGACATCACGACACGTCGCCGTGTTTTTTTGGATCAAAAAGCGAAATGCAAAGGGCAATGAAAGC
>JAISMA010000244.1 GCA_031276985.1 Helicobacteraceae bacterium
ATCCTAATCGCTCAAATGCCTTTTCGAGCGCTTGTCGGTAGTATTTCACTTGGCATCCTTTGCGCGATTTTTGACTTTTCTATCCAAACGGCGTTTTTGCGCGACGCGATTTAGCGCTTCAAAACCGCTGCTTTTTTGGGGGGGGGGGGGGGCGGAACTGACGTCGATTTGCGCGACATACAAAATCCTTTTTGAGCGATTCAAAAATAATCCGCCAATTATACACAACCGCGCCATTTACGATCGCCTCAATACCAAATTCCGCCTTCGCGCATATGACGATCGGCGCATTCGAGCGTTTAATGTTATCAGCATGTATTTAGACCATTAAATACGCCTCTTGTCATACCCGCGACGAAGCGTGCATCGCGGAGAAAGGCGGATATCCAATTTAAGACGATTGCGGATCGAGCGCTACTCGCAAGCGCTTGTCATTGCTTCGCAACGTTTAGATTCTCGCTTACACAGATATGGCGGGAGGCGGGCGCTTCGCAAGAATAGCTTAAGAAATCTCGGGGATGGCGAGAGGGAAGCGTGGCGCGGAGCGATCGTAAATAGATTTGTCGATCGTCATAGGAAATGTGGTAGGCGGGAGTGGATTTGGGCGCGAGATCGCTGCTCGTCTTTGTCCGCCGCGTGAATTTATTTATTGCGCGGCGTTAGCGGCGCGGACTATACACGATCATCGCGCCAAAGTTGTTTTGGCTGTCGCCTTCGGCTTTGATTAGCGGCGAATCGGCGGCTTGATCGACAAAGCGCTTGTGTCGCGCAAACAGATTGACGCTAACCGTCGGCGTAACGCGGCGGCTAATCGCCAGCGAAACGGATACGTCCGTCGCGCCGCCGCTTGGATTGTAGCGATCGTAGCGCGAATTTGCCGATTGCGCGGCGCTAATTCCGTAATAGGTTTGATTGTATTTGCGATCGCCAAATTGCGCCGAAAAAGCGGGCGCGATCGTCCAATTTTCATTCGGGCGAAACGGAAAAGCGACGCTGATTCTATACGCCGTCGCGCCGCTGGAAAACCCGCGAAACGCGCTCGCTCCCAAAATGGCGGCGGGACGCGCAAAACCGATTGACGCGCCGTAAGTCGCCTCCGCGCTCGCGTCGCCCAAACCTTTTAGCGCGTCGTCGTCGCTTTCATCCCGTTCGGCGCGGTAGCTAATCGCGGGCGAAAAAGACGCGCCGACGCCAATCGGCAGATCGACGCCCGCGCCTTTGATTGGCGATAAAAATAGCGATTTATAACGCAGATCGCCAAACGGCAAAACGCGCCAGCGCGAGTCGGAACTTGCGTCAAAATACGGCAGATTCGCCGCGCCAAAGCCGATCGAATAGCGAAAATCGGAGCGTTTGGTTTGATTGGCGTCGATCGGCGCGGCGCGATCGGCAGAAACGTTGTCGTCGGCAAACGCAATCAGGCGCGTTAGCGACGCTAAAACAAAGGCGGCTAGGTTTTTGGACATAATGAGCGGCATTGTAGCGCGAAATATATTGCCCGTAATTTACTGTTGGCGCGTTGATCGTTTTGGCAAAAATCACGTTATGCGAAGCGTTAAATTATTGACGTTTTTTCGCGCGCTTTATTTTTTCGCTTCGCGCTGCTAATCCGCTCGTGTTATATGACGACGCGGATAGTTTTAGCAAGACGGCAAACGGCATTCGTTACGGATACGATTTAGAAAAAGACAGAGTTAAGTTTAGGGTTTTTGTCGAGGAGTTTAACGACGGAAGGAAAGTGATTGATTACTACAGCGATAGAAACATAGGAACGGGAGCGCCCGAGACAATCCCCCCAGCGCGCTCCCACGACCGAAGCGTCAAGGCAACAGCCTATCCACGCTTCAGCAACCGAAACTATACCGCAAGCCACGCCAAAAGCGCCGATCGCAACCGCAAAGACACAAGAAATAGATTCCCGCCTTCCTTCGCGCCAAGCGAGAGCAAGCAAGCGGGCGCTTCGCGGGAATGACGGAAGGCGAATGCGGATTCTGCGACTACGCGCAGAATGACGAGAAGGCGCAGGAATGATGATTTACGATTACGCGGGTTTTACGCGATCAGATCTCGATTTACCGATCTCGCGCTTTCTTGCGAAAACTCAGCATTTGCGTCATTCTGCGCGTAGTCGCAGAATCCAAAAACAAAAAGCCAAAAGCGCTTACAATTGGCGACTGATCCGCGATCTGCCCCGTCATACCCGCGAAAGCGGGAATCTAAAAATCGCGAAGCGATAATAAATTCTTATGAACAGCGTTCGATCCGCAATTACCTTAAATACTAGATTCCTGCCTTCACGGAAATGACGGGGAGGACGCGGGAATGGCAGAGAGTGGATTCTGCGACTTCGCGCAGAATGACGGGAAGCCTACGCGAAAGGTTTATGACGATCTTAGGGCTATTTTTTGGATTTCCGCCTCTCTCACAACTTGAAGCGCTTACGCGCTTCGTCGTTCGTCTCGGAAATGACGGAAAGCGCGTAAATTATGGCGATCAAACCGCGATTATGTCGCACGGCTTAAAAGCCTCGCGATCGCCATAAACCCATTCTCGCGTAACGCCGCTCGCTTTTACTTGCGCGCTATTAAAAGCGGCGATCTGAAAACGCTTGCCATGCGCGGGAATGACGGAAAGCGCGGAAATTATGGCGATCAGACCGCGATTAAGTCGCGGCGAAGCGAAAACAAACGGCAAAACGTTGTTCGCAAAGAGGAAGCGATTATGGATTGGCGAGGCGCAGATAGGTTTTGGCGTCTTTAAGCGCGTCCAATTTGCCTTGCGCTTGCAAAACCATTTCCACGACCTCGCGGATTGCGCCGCGCCCGCCCTCGCTTTCAAGCGCGAAAACGGCTTGCGATTTGATATAGCTTGGCGCGTCCGCCACGGCGCAACTAACGCCGCACGCTTCAAACGCGGCGAGATCGGGCGAATCGTCGCCGACAAACAGCGTCTCGTCCGCGCAAACGCCAAATTTCGCCATAACCTCGTGGCACGCTTCGCCTTTGTCTTTCACGCCAAAAAGCGCGGTTTCAATCTTGAGAATCTCCAGCCGTTTGCGAAGCGCGGGCGAATCGCGCCCCGTAATTACGCCAATCTTCAAGCCCAGCTTCATCGCTATCTCCACGCCAAGCCCGTCGCGCACGCTAAAGGCTTTCAGCCGCTCGCCGTTTTCGTCGAACAAAAGCGCGGGCGGGCTTAAAACGCCGTCGACATCGGTCAAAATCAGCTTAATTTTCGCTAAATCGGGCGACAAAAGGTTTTCGCCTTTCAGATAGGCTTCCGCGCGGCGCAAATCCTCCGCCGTATCGATCGCAATCGCGTCCGCCCCCGCTTTGGCGGCGTAGATCGCGTAGCCCGCTTGCAAATAACGCAACTGCTCTAATTTCTCGATTGCTTCAAGCGGCGATTGCGGCAGTTTTTCGTAAGCGTACAAAGCCTCTTTTTTGTAGGCGTAAAGTCCGACGTGCTTTAGGTATTGCGCCTTTGCGCCGTCGCGGGGAAACGGAATTGCGGCGCGGCTAAAATAAAGCGCGCGCGACTTGTCGTCCAGCACGAGTTTTACGGCGTTTGGGTTTCGCGCCTCGTTCGCGTCGATAGCGCGGTAAAGCGTTGAGATTTGCGCTTCGTCGTTGCGGATTAGCTCCTCGATTGCCGCGTCGATTGAAGCGGGATCGATAAACGGCTCGTCGCCCTGAACGTTGACGAAAATATCCGCGTCGATCCGCTTTGCGACCTCCGCAAGACGCGCCGTTCCGTTTGGGCAATCGACGCTCGTCATAATCGCCTCGTAGCCAGCGCTTGTTACGGCGTTTGCGATTCGTTCGTCGTCGACGGCGGCTATAACGCGATCGGCAAGTTTGGAGCGGCTTGCTTGTTCGCACGTTCGGGCGATCATCGGTTTGCCGCCGATAAGCGCAAGCGGTTTGCCCGGAAGCCTTGTTGAGCCGTATCTTGCGGGTATGACGATAATAGTTTTCATGAGCGTCTTTTAACGACTTCGTCAATAGCTTTGAGCCGCCGCAACAAAGGCGCAAGCTCGCTAAAGGCGATCATGTTCGGTCCGTCGCACGGCGCGAGATCGGGATCGGGATGCGTTTCGATAAACACGCCCGCCACTTTGACCGCGACGGCGGCGCAAGCCAGCGAAGAGGCAAATTCCCGCTGACCGTCGCTACTCGTTCCGCCCGCGCCGGGAAGCTGTACGGAGTGCGTCGCGTCAAAAATTACGGGGTGTCCGCTTTTTGCCATTACCGCCAAAGAGCGCATATCCACCACTAGATTGTTGTAGCCAAAACTCGTCCCGCGCTCGCACAGCGCAATCGCGGAATTGCCTGTGGCGACGGCTTTGGACAGCACATTTGTCATCTCCCAAGGCGACAAAAACTGCCCCTTTTTGATATTTATCGGTTTATTAGTCGCCGCCACCGCCTGAATAAAATCGGTTTGTCGGCACAAAAACGCGGGCGTTTGCAACATATCCACCACTTCGCTAGTCGGTTTTGCCTGCTCGATAGTATGCACGTCGGTTAGCGTCGGCACGCCTACTTCGCGCCGCGTTTTTTCCAAAATTCGCAACCCCTCGTCCATACCCACGCCGCGAAAACTGCCCGCGGAGCTTCGGTTTGCTTTATCGAAACTTGATTTGTAAACAAAGGAAATTTTAAGCTCGTCAAAAATCATCTTGAGTCTCTCGGCTGTACGCAACGCGAACTCTTCGCTCTCTATCACGCACGGACCGGCTATCACGGAAAGCGGCAACTCGTTTGAAAAAAATACCCCGCCGCCGGGCGAGGCAACGCGAATATGTCTCATTTAACGTCCTTTTATCGTAGATTAAGGCTTTTTAACGTTTGCGCGATACGGTAGCAAACCCGCGATTTTACCGCAATCATCAAGCGCGATCAATTGATGAACCCGCCATTTGTCCATTAGCTCTTCAGCCTCGATCAGCCGCGTTTTAAGCCCGATCGTTTTCGGGTTTTTGGTCATCATCTCTTCGGCGCGAAGCGTGAAAAAGCTCTCGCGTTTGTCCTCGATTACGCGCCTAAGATCGCCGTCGGTAATCACGCCAAGCAGCCCCCCGCCGTCGCTATCCGATACGATCGCCGCGCCAAGCCTGCCCAAACTCATCGCCCTAAGCGTATCCAGCGCGTTTGTCGCGGGCGAGACGATTGGCAGCTTTTCAAGCGGAATCATCTCACGCTCCACCGTCGCCAGCAGTTTGCGCCCTAGCGATCCGCCCGGATGAAAACGCGCGAAATGCTCAATCTCAAATCCTCTAGCTTTCATCAGCGCGATCGCCAGCGCGTCGCCCATAACGAGCGCAGCCGTCGTGGAGCTAGTCGGCGCGAGGGAAAGCGGGCAGGCTTCCTTTGCCACCGAGCAATCGACGTGAAAATTCGCCGCCCGCGCCAACGTCGATTGCGGCGCGCCCGTGAAAGCGACGATGACGTTTTGTTGATCTTGCAAAAACGGGACAATCTTAAGCGCCTCGTCCGTCTCGCCCGAATTGGACACGATCAACGCCACATCGCTTGGCGCGACCATGCCAAGATCGCCGTGATAAGCCTCTGCGGGATGCATAAAAAACGCGCTTGTTCCCGTGCTGGCGAGCGTCGCGGCGATCTTTTGCCCAATCAGCCCCGATTTGCCCATACCGCTTACGATCGTCTTGCCTTTGCACGCCAAAATCGCCCGAACCGCGCCTTCAAAGCCCGAATCCACGCGATCGATTAGCGCGGCGATCTCTTTCGCCTCGATCTCAATCGCCTCTTTTGCGCTTTCAACAATCATCGCCGCTCCTCATAACCCTTCGTTTTGCCGCTATATTTTAGCAGAGCCTCGCGGTAGCGATCGGCGGCGGGACGCGCATATGGTTTATTCGGTTCAAATCGCGCGCTTTGTTTTAAGCGTAACGGCGCGGTTTTGTCGGCGTCATTTAAGGATTATCGCTTTTTTTACGCCGTTAATTTTAATGTCTTTGATTTCGCTTGACGAATTAAATTCTTGCGTAGTCGGCGGATTTTGTAATGTCGCAAACAATACTTTGTCGTAAAACTCTAAAACTCGCACATCGATCGCGTATGAATAAAACCTTAATTCTAACGCATAACCAAATTCGCCTTTTAGTTTGGCTATGCCTGAAGCGTCGGAAATTATTTCGCGATCATCGGCGATAACTTGCGCGTAAATATCCAGATTGACGGCGTTTGATATGAGCGATTTATTTATATCGATTAAGTTGAATATATTGCGATCGCCGTCGATAATTCTAAAATCGACTTTTTGCGTTTCGCCCGAATCGTTAATATCGCAATGCTCGTGTTTGCAAACAAGCGATATTTTATAGTTACGATCGACATATATAACCCATTCTTGCTTGTGGTTTTTTGCTATTGTTTTTTTAACTTCTGGCGCGATAAAGTTTGCCAAATTATTGTCGATAGCGCTTTTTGTTGTTACAACAATTTCAGATTGCCGATAGTCCGGTTTTGGGACAAATAAAACGATCGCTATTGCGATGATAGCTAACAATATCGCAACAATAATCGCTATTTTATGCGACAATATTTAGCTCGCTCCCTCTGCCCCACATGTCATAAGCGTCAGCCAAAATGCGCTCCGCAAGCGCGTGCGCGTCCGTTAATTCTTGTTTGCCAACCAAGCCACGCTTATTAAAATCTTCTCTATAAACATGATCGCGCAAAATCTGCGCGTTGCGTTCAAATAGCTCCAGCCATTCCCCTCTGGATTTCCCCTCTTTTGCGACATATAACGCCATAGCGTTACCCGCAAGTTGTCTTGTTTCACCATATATTTCAAAAGCGGTTTCAAACAATTCGCTTTTTACGAAATCGTCGCTTAATTGATAGAGATTTACAAATTCGCTTTTACGTCTTACTTCGGATACCTCGCTGTATTCTTCTGGTTTGTACCATGTATAATCTCTATAATACTCAACTCTGCCCATAGCCGTTACCTTTTCCTCGATTTTCGCCGCGGCTTTCATAAGTTTTTTGATCTCGTCGTTTCCTTGCGCTAGATCGTTGCCAAGTTTTTCCGCTTTTGCGTTGTCGTTTTTGCTTTCTACGGCTATTAATTGTTGCATTATCTGTTCTTGTATTTTTCCGATTTGCTCGTAGATCTTTGAAACGCGAATAAACTCTTGCCGACGCGGTTCGTTATACGGGTTTTCATAAAACGGATCAAGAAGCGCGCTCATATGAGTCTGATAATTAAACCAATCTCGTCCGCCATTGATATTTTTGTCCAAAATATATAGCGCCTCTTGGTTTGTTTTCGCCTGTTTTGCATTGATTTCTATATATGGTTCAAGATCAAAATCTAGTTTTGTCGTTACGCTTTCGTAGTAATTTCGCGCTTCAGACTTTGAGATTTCGCCCGCGGCGGGCTTTTCGGTCTCCTTAGTCGCCGCCGCGCTATTCTTAACGTTTTTTACAATCCCTGCCGCCTCCATATCTATATAGTAATTTGGCGGCAAATAGGCAAGCGGATATAATTCGCTACTCATTTGCCGTCCCCTTAATAAAAGCAAACGTAGCCGTACAAAATATGTTGGAATTATTTCTTGTCGAATTACCCAGAAACATGAAAGCCTACTTTGATAAAGTTATTGCAACTATATCGTCATAACCTTAAAGGGTTTAATCAGTTTTTTGGACTAAATCAGCGTTTTGCTTTTTCATAACCTTGTCGATCATAGCCGTTACGTCGCAGGTCGTAATCTCGCTCATAGCCTTTGGATTGCGAACGCGCCGCCCAAACTTGACCGTTTCAGGCGTTTGTCCGCTATATTTTAGCAGAGCCTCGCGGTAACGATCGACGGCGAAACTCGGCGTTTGATAGGGCGCGGCGCGGCGCGGATCGGCGGCGGCAAGCAGCGCGATAGCGGGGACGTTCAGCGCGGCGGCAAAATGTCCCGGACCGCTGTCGGGCGCTATGACAAACCGCGCGTTTTTGATGAGCGCCAGCAGAGTTTTGATTGAGGTTTTTCCAACCGCGTCGATTGGCTTGCGTTTGGCGGCGCGCGCGATCGCGTCCGCCATTTCGCGGTTTATCAAGTCGTTTGCGCCCGTAACAATCGTCGTCAATCCGTGCTTTTCGTAAGCGTAATCGATCGCGGCGGCGTAACCCTCCGCCGTCCAATTTCGCCAATTTCTACGCACCGCGTTAGCGATCGGGCTAAGTACGCAGTAGTTTTTGCCGCCCGCAATCGCCGACGCTTCGTTAAACGCCTCGCGTGGAATGATTAAATTGTATTCAATAGTAGAAGTATCGGCGCTCAAAAAACGCGCAAAATCAAGATAGTTTTCAATCATATGACAGCGCGGATTGGGCGCGATTTGCGCGTTGCAAAAGAGGCTTTGAAAATCTTTAGCGCGATCGCGATCAAACCCAACGCGACGATCGGCGCGGATAAACAGCGACAACACGCTCGCTCTAAGCGCTTCCTGCGCCATTAGCAGATAGTCAAAACGGCGGTTTTTCAGCTTGCGCCCTAGCTCAAACATGCCTTTTAAGCCGCTTGATTTGTCATAAACGATAATCTCTACGCCGCCAATTCCGTCGATTAGTTTCGCCTCTATTTTGCCTACGATCCAGACGATTTTCGCGTTCGGATAGGCGCGTTTGATAGCGTTCAGCGTGGGCAAAAACAAGCAGACGTCGCCAAGCGCGGATAGCCGTATGACGCAAATCGAGTCAATTTTCACAAATGTCTTTCGCATAAATTTTCAGATAAACTTGCGCCATTATACATCGCGGAGACCCTTGTGCGAAATTTGCCGGCTTTGCTTAAACCTTTTGCGTTATTTTACGCGATGTTGTTGTGCGCGATCGCGGTTTTCAGGCTTTTTTTCGTTATTATTTACGCGCAAAACGCCGCGAGTTTTGGCGATCTTATTAAACTGTTGGCGATCGGCGTTAGAATGGATACGATCGCCGTTTGCGCGCTGCTAACGCCAATCGTAATATACGCGCTTTTGTTCAATAACCGCCCGTCGATAATTAACCGCGTTTATCTTGCTTTTTGCGCTTTTTTCTTAATTTTTTTCGAGGTTGTGTCGGCGGGATTTTTCGATCAGTTCGGCTTGCGTCCAAATCATCTGTTTTTTGATTATCTCGATCACCCGCAAGAGATATTTTATATGCTGGTTTCAAGCTACGCGCCATTAACGGCGATCGGCGTTTTATTAACCTGCCTCGCGGCGTTTTTGGGCTATAAAATCGGCGCGAAAAATCCGCGTAAAACGCCGCTTGCGATCCGCCTGATCGCGCTTCCGTGCGCGATTGCTATCTTGTTTATCGGCGTTCGATCCAGCTTTGGCGCAAGCGCCGCAAATCTTGGCGCGACAATGTTCAGCAGATCGCAGGCGCTCAACGAAATCGCCTCAAACGGCGCGTATTCCGCGCTTTACGCGCTGTATCAATTAAATAGCGAAGTTGATCTAAGCGATCGCTGGACGATGAGCGAAGAAGAAATTTTCGCCAGAACGGGTTTTGGCGCAAGAGTTTTTAGCTCCAAAACGCCTGAAAATCCGCCGAATATAATTATCGTTTTGTGGGAAAGCATGGGCGCGGAATTTATAGGCGCATTAGGCGGCATGGAACTCTCGCCTTCATTCGACGCGCTTGCGAAAAACGGCGCGCTTTTTACCAATACGCACGCGACGGGAACGCGCACAAATCGCGGCGTTGAAGCGGTTTTGGCGGGCTTTTCGCCAATCGTAAAAGTTCACGCGGGTAAATTGCCAAAAGCGCAAAACGATTTTTGGACAATCGCAAATCACCTTAAACCGCTAGGTTACGAGTGCGAATTTTTCTACGGCGGCGACGCGAATTTCGACAATATGAGCCGCTTTTTGGGCGCAAACGGTTTTGCGATTCACTCTTATTTCGCGCTTGGTGAGGGCTTTAGCAACAAATGGGGTAGCGACGATTTAAGCGTTTTCACGGCGGCAAACCGCGTTTTTGCCAAATCCCGCGAACCGTTTTGCGCCGCGATCTTAACGCTTTCGTCGCATTTGCCGTTTGATTATCCAAGCGGTTTTATCAAGCCCGTAAACGCTCCCGCCGCCACGAAAGAAAACGCGGCGCTCTTTGCCGATTACGCGCTTGGCGAGTTTTTCAATATGGCGAAAAAAGAGTCGTATTACGAAAATACGATCTTTTTAATTGTCGCCGATCACACCATTCAAGTGCGCGGCGGCGATCCGTTTGCGCCGCTTGAAAAATATCGCGTTCCCGCGCTGTTTTTTGGCAAAGGCGTTAGCGCCGCGAAGTCCGACGCAATCGCCTCGCAAATCGATCTGCTTCCGACGCTTTTGGCGCTAATCGGCGACGATCGCCCTCGCCCTCTGATCGGGCGCGATCTGCTAGGCGAGCAAACAAAAGGCGGCGCGGTTATGCTTGCGGGAGCGGATTTTGCCTACCGAACGGACGATACGATCACCATTTTGCGCTCAAACGGCGCGGTTACGCAGGCAAAAATCGACGAAAACGGCGCGTATGGAGCGCGATCGGATTTTGCGCGAGGCGAAAACGGCGAATACGTCCGCGTTCAGCGCGAGACAAACGCAAGCGAGTCGCCGCTAGATAAAGAACATCTGCGCGACGCAATCGCAAGGCTGTTGCTGCCCGTAACGCTCTACGAAAAACGCCTTCACAGCGCGGGCGATGTAAAATAAAATTATGAACGCCCGTTTAAGTCTTTTCGCAAAAGCTAATTTGCTTTTTATCGCCGTTTTATTGTCCGCGTTTTTGCTGCTTGCCGTAGGTTTCAGCGCGGTTTCGCTATGCGTTTCCACGCTTGCCGCGCTATCGACGGCGCTTATGTTTTTCGTCGCTTTATGGCTTTTTTGCGCGTTGTTTGGCGTTTTTCGCCGCGTTTCGTTTATATTTGCGGGAGCGCTTTTTACCATATTTGAATTGCTTGCAATCGCGGATTTTTTCATCTACCGTATATATTATACGCATATCAACGCTATGATCTTGAATATCGCTTTTTCGCCCGCCGCGTTAAAGAATATCGATCTAGGCGTTTATCCCTATATATTATTAGCCGCGCTAGCCGCGCTTATCGTCGCTTTTCAATGTCTGCTATACTACGCGCTTCCACACGAAAAAAAATCCAAAAAAATCAACGCGGCGATCAACCGCTTTTTAATCCCGATCGCCGTTTTGGTCGTTTTGTCCGATAAACTAATCGTAGGTTTTGCCACGCTCTATTCAAAAACGGAAATTTTGGATAAATTGCGCGTTATTCCGTACTATCAGCCGCTTAGTTTTACCCGTTTTGCCAAAGAGTATTTTGGCGTTGATCCCGCGCCAAATAGCGCCGCTTTAGAAGGGCAGATTTCCTCTCAAAAAACAAATGCGCTATCGCAACTTGATTATCCGAAAAATCCGCTTGTTTTTGGCGAAACTTACGAGGGCGAAAACATTATTATCATTATGCTTGACGCGGTTAGGTGGGATATGATCGACGACGAAACCGCGCCCGCTATGAACGCGCTAAAAAACGAATCGATCGTATTTAATAATCACTTTAGCGGCGGCAACGCGACGCGATTTGGCGTGTTTTCGTTTTTCTACGGGCTTAACGCGCCGTATTGGTTTGCCTTCCTAAACGCGCAGCGCCACAGCGTTTTGTTTGACGCGCTGGAATATCGCGGATTTAACGCGCAAATTTTCGCCGCAAGCGATCTAAATTGGCCTGAATTCCGCCGCACAGCTTTTGCGTCGATTAACGACAAAATTATAGATAATTTTGAAGGCGAGGCGTGGCAAAAAGACGCGCAAATGAACGAGAGAGTTTTAAGCTGGTTAGATCAGAATTTATCGGAGCCGTTTTTTACCTATATTTTTTACGACGCGCCGCACCAATCAAGCTATCCGCCGACGCATAACAAATTTCAGCCCGACGACGAAGGCGACAAAAACTATCTAACGCTTGGCGCAAGCCAGCGCGACGTTTTATTCAATCAATACAAAAACGCGATCTATTACGACGATTCGTTAATAGCGGAGTTGATCGCAAAATTAAAGGCGATCGGCGTTTATGAACGCGCGAAAATTATCGTTACCGCCGATCACGGCGAAGAGTTCTACGAAAGCGGCGGTTTTGGGCACAATCACTCCTTTAGTATTCAGCAGACAAAACCTATGTTTTTTATGCGCTTGCCAAATACTGAAACGCGCCAAATTGATTATCTCACAAGCCACGCCGATTTTATCCCGACTGTTATGCGTTGGCTAGGCGTTCAAAATCCGCCCGAAGATTACGCAAACGGCTACGATCTGTTATATCCGCAAAAACGGCGCGATTACGCGGTTATCGGTAATTGGAATTTTAACGCAATCGTAGAAAATAATCATACGCTGGTTTTCTCGGCGCACCCCGATCCTATAAACGGCGCGCGCGTTTTTGGCGCGAATAGTTATAAGCCTTTGCCAAACTCGATTTTAAGCGATCATAGCCAAAGCGTTTTGCGGGTGATGAACGAAAACAAAAGATTTTATAAATAATGCGGTTTTTTCATCTAATCAACGTTCGCTGGTACAACGCTACGGCGTGGTACGCGCTAAATCTTTGCAGATTGTTGCAAGAAGCGGGGCATGACGCGATCGC
>JAISMA010000002.1 GCA_031276985.1 Helicobacteraceae bacterium
AGAATGTTCATCGAGCTTAACATGAGAATTTTCGCTTCGGCGATCGCCTCTTGACTAAGCGGCACATGCACCGCCATTTGGTCGCCGTCGAAGTCCGCGTTGAAGGCGGCGCATACGAGAGGATGAAGGCGAATCGCCTTGCCGTCAATCAGCTTTGGGTGGAAGGCTTGAATTGAGAGCTTGTGAAGCGTCGGAGCGCGGTTTAACAGCACGGGGTGTCCTTCGACGACCTCCTGCAAACACTCCCATACCTCGTTGCCCTGCTGCTCAATCAGCCGTTTTGCCTGTTTAAGCGTCGTGGCGTAGCCTTTTTCCTCAAGTTTTGCCATGAGGTGCGGTTTGAATAGTTCCAGCGCCATAATTTTCGGTAGCCCGCACTGATCCATATTGAGTTCCGGACCAACCACGATCACCGATCGCCCTGAAAAATCCACGCGCTTGCCAAGCAGGTTTTGGCGAAAGCGCCCCTGTTTGCCCTTGATGATTTCGCTTAAAGATTTGAGCGGACGCTTGTTCGCGCCTTTTACCGCGCTTGCGCGTCTGCCGTTGTCAAACAGCGCGTCGACCGCCTCTTGAAGCATTCGCTTTTCGTTGCGGATAATGATTTCGGGCGCTTCAAGCTCGATCAGCCGTTTTAAGCGGGCGTTGCGGTTAATCACGCGGCGATAGAGATCGTTTAGATCGCTCACGGCGAATTTGCCGCCTTCAAGCGCGACAAGCGGACGAATATCGGGCGGCAAAACGGGCAAAACGGTCAAGATCATCCATTCGGGACGATTGTCGGAGTTTAAGAAAACCTCGACGACCTTTAGCTTTTTGACGAGGGATTTCAGCTTGGTTTCAGCCGTCGTCTCTTTGATTGCCGCTTTTAGCCGATCGTACATTTCGGGCAGATCGAGATCTTCAAGCAGCCTTCGCACTACAGCCGCGCCCATTTCGGCGTGAAAGCCCGTGTGCGCGTAGCGCTCTTCAAGCGTTAAGTATTGCTCTTCGTTTAAGATGTCGTATTTGACGACGGGAGTTTTGCTCTCCGCGTCGTAAAACGCTTCGCCCGCGTTTTCGACGATATACGCCTCGTAATAAAGCACGCGCTCCAGATCTTTTGTCATCACGCCAAGCAACGTTCCAACGCGGCTTGGCAGCGAATTAACGTACCAGATATGCGCTACGGGCGCGGCTAAATCAATATGTCCCATTCGGCTTCGGCGCACTTTGGAAGCGGTTACTTCCACGCCGCATTTTTCGCATTTAATGCCCTTGTAGCGCATTTTTTTGTATTTGCCGCACAAGCATTCGTAATCGCGTACGGGACCGAAAATTTTGGCGCAAAAAAGCCCGTCGCGCTCCGGTTTTAGCGTGCGGTAGTTTATGGTTTCGGGTTTTTTGACCTCGCCAAAACTCCAGCTTAGGATCTTTTCGGGACTTGCGATCATCACCTGAAGCGCGTCAAAATCTCTTGCCTTTTCGTCGGGTCCAACTACGACTTTTTCTAATTTACTCATCGCCCGTTTCCTTATATAAGCTAATATCAAGCCCTAACGCTTGCAACTCTTTGGTTAAAACAAAGAAAATTTCCGGCACGCCGCTTGCGGGCATATTCTCGCCGCGCGTGATCGCCTTGTAGGTTTGCACCCGTCCTTCCACGTCGTCCGATTTGACCGTTAGCATTTCTCTAAGCGTGTGCGCCGCGCCGTAAGCCTCCAGCGCCCACACCTCCATTTCGCCGAAACGCTGACCGCCGAAAAGCGCCTTGCCGCCGACGGGCTGCTGCGTAACGAGCGAATAAGGTCCCGTGCTGCGCGCATGAGCCTTTTCATCGACGAGGTGGTGAAGTTTGAGCATGTACATATAGCCCACGTTCACCCGCTCCAAGAACTTCTCGCCCGTGCGTCCGTCGTAAAGCTCGGTTTTTCCGTCCGAATCGATCTTCGCCATTTCAAAGAGTTTTTTGAACTCGTTTGCGCCGACGCCCTCGAAAACGGGGCTTGCGAAGCGAACGCCTCTGCTCCAGTCGCGGGCGTATTTGATAAGCTCTTCGTCGCTTAATTGGGCGAGAAATTCCACGCCGATTTTAAGCGGCGCGGCGGATGCGATCTCGATCATCTTTTCGCGCAGACGTTGAACGTAATCGTTTCGCTTTTGCTCGAAAATGCCCGCGAGTTGATCGCCTAAACGCTTGCCGACCAGCCCTAAATGCACCTCCAAAATCTGACCGATGTTCATACGGCTTGGAACGCCAAGCGGATTTAGCACGATCTCGATACTCGTTCCGTCTTCAAGATAGGGCATATCGTGTTCGGGAACGATCGTGGATACAATGCCCTTGTTGCCGTGTCTGCCCGCCATTTTGTCGCCGACTTTCAGCTTGCGTTTGGTGGCGATATAGACCTTCACGAGTTTTACCACGCCGCTTGGCAAAATATCGTCTTTTTCAATAACGGCTAATTTCTCTTCGTGGTCGATACGCAACTGCTCTTTTTCGTTTCTGAAGTGCGCTTTGATCGCCTCGAAATTCGCCTGCGCGGTTTTGTCCAAGCCTTTGACGAGAGAGGTAACGGCGAAGCGGTTGATATTCTTTAGCTCCTCTTTGCTTATGCTTTCGCCTTGTTTGTAGGTTTTAGAGCCGATCGTAACCTCTTGCGCGAATTGCTGTTTGGGCAAAAAGCTGTTGATTTTCAGAGTCTCCTCGCGGTCGATCATCTGCAACTTGTCGTTATTCTCGCGTTCTAGCTCCGCTTTTTGCGCCTCCAATTCGGCAATCGCGCGCTCGTCCGGCTCGACGCCTTTTTTGGTGAAGATTTTCACGTCGATAACCACGCCCTCCATGGATTCGGGGCAATAAAGCGATTTGTTTACAACGTGTCCGCCCTTTTCGCCGAAGATCATTCGCAAAAGCCGCTCTTCGGGCGTGAGTTTTACGTCCCCTTTGGGGCTTACCCTACCGACGAGAATCATGCCGGGCTTCACGTAAGAACCTATCTTGACAACGCCGCTGTCGTCTAGGTGCGTTATGTCATCTTCTTTGACGTTGGGCAGATCGCGGGTAATCTCCTCTACGCCGTGCTTAAGCTCTCTGGCGTCGATCTCTTTTTCGTAGATATGAACGCTGGTGAAGGTATCCTCTTTGATGAGCTTTTCGCTGACTACGATCGCGTCTTCGTAGTTAAATCCGTTCCACGGCATAAAGGCGACTAATATGTTTTTGCCTAACGCCAATTCGCCTTGATCCATATTTGAGCCGTCGGCGATAATATCGTCGGCGACTACCGCGTCGCCTTTTTTTACGATCGGGCGTTGATCAAAGTTGCTGTTTTGGTTGGTGCGTAGATATTTTTGGAGCGGATAGTGATCGATATACGCGCCGTCCTCGTTTTCGCCAAGCACGTATATATTTTTGCTATCGACCTTTTCCACCACGCCGTCGCGTCTTGCCTTGATACTTTGCCAAGCGTCGCGCGCGATGGTTTTTTCCATGCCCGTTCCCACGATCGGCGCGTCCGTCCAGATAAGCGGCACGGCTTGGCGTTGCATGTTTGAACCCATAAGGGCGCGGTTCGCGTCGTCGTGTTCCAAAAACGGAATCAAGCCCGCCGCTACGCCGACGACCATTTTTGGCGAAAGATCCATTAGGTTTACTTTATCGCGCTCGATAAGCATAATTTCGCCGTCTTTTCGCGCCTCGATAAGCTCTTCGATAATGCGCCCGTTTTCGTCGATCTTAACGCTTGCGGGCGTGATAACCTGTCCTTCTTCCTGCGTCGCGGTGAGATCGACGATCTCGTCCGTAACCGCGCCGTTTATCACCTTTTTATACGGCGCTTGGATAAAGCCAAGCTCGTTTACTTTCGCGTATGTGGAAAGCGTGTTGATTAGACCGATGTTTTGACCCTCTGGCGTTTCGATCGGACAGATGCGCCCGTAGTGAGTGGAGTGAACGTCGCGCACTTCAAAGCCCGCGCGATCTTTGACTAATCCGCCTTCGCCAAGCGCGGAGAGACGGCGCTTGTGGGTGATTTCGGAGAGCGGATTGGTTTGATCCATAAACTGCGAAAGTTGACCCGTGCTGAAAAAGTCCAAAATCGTCGCGGTGATCAATTTGGTATTGATCAGATCGTGCGGCATAAGCTCGTCGTAAGAGCTAATGGTGGCGAGTTTGTCGCGGATAGCTTTTTGCATTTTGACAAGCCCTTGATGAAGCTCGTTTGAAAGCAACTCGCCGATTGCGCGAATGCGCTTGTTGCCCATGTGATCGCGATCGTCGATATGCCCTTGACCATTTTTGACTTTGATAAGATACTGAACGGTTTTGATAATATCTTCGGGCGTTAACACGGTGATATATTCGGGAACTTCCACGCCGAGTTTGTGGTTCATCTTCATGCGACCGACTTTAGTCAGATCGTAGCGCTCCGGGTCAAAAAAGAGCTTATCCACAAACTCTTTCGCCGCGTCTTTGGTTACGGGCTCGCCCGGACGCATAACTTTATAAATTCTAATTGCCGCCAGATCGTTTTCGTCGTCGATCTTTTCGGTTTGCCTTAGCAGTTTTAGCGACTCTATATCCGCCGCGAAAGCCGAAATTATCGATTTGTCGTAGCCCGGCGCCGCGTCGTTGGCGATCGTAACTTCCGTTACGCCAAGCTCCAGCAGTTTTTTCAGCTTGCTTTCGTCGAGTTGGGTAAGCGCGTCGTAAAGCACTTCGCCGCTTTTTTTGTCGATTACGGGTTCGGCAAGATGTCTTTCCAGCATCACTTCAAGCGGATACTCTACAAACTTCAGCCCTTCGTCTTTGAGCTTTTTCGCTTTAGCGCCCGCCAAACGTTTGCCCGCTTGAATGATCACTTCGCCGTTTTCGTCTTTTAGATCGTAATCGAGCCGTCCGCTAAACAGCTCTGGATCAAACGGCGCTAAGAAACGGTTCTCTCGCAGGGTGATTTTAAGTAGCGGATAAAATAGCCTAACGATGTCCTGTTTGTTGTAGCCAAGCGCGCGAAAGAAGATCGTAATCGGCACTTTTCGGCGATTGTTAATGCGTACAAACAGCACGTCTTTCGCGTCGTACTCAAAGTGAAGCCAGCTGCCGCGATCGGGAATGATTTGCGACGTGTAGTTTAGCTTGTTGCCAACCGCGCCGCTTTCGTCGACTTTGAATATGACCCCGGGGCTTCTGTGAAGCTGATTGACGACGACGCGCTCAACGCCGTTGATGATGAAACTTGTGCGATCGGTCATCATCGGAATTTCGCGGACGTATAAAGATTGCTCTTTGATGTCCTTTACGCCGATAACTTTGCCCGCTTTTTCGTCTTTTTCGTTGACAAGCAGGCGCACCTTGATTTTAAGCGGTACGCAATAGGTTAATCCGCGCTCCATCGATTCTCTGATGGTGTATTTGGGCTTGCCAAATTCGCCGCCTAAGTATTCAAGCGTGATGTTGTTGTGTTGATCGTGAATAGGAAAGACGGAGCGAAAAACGCGCTCGATACCGCTGTTTTCGCGTGAATCTTGACCGATCATTAAAAAATCGTCGTAACTGTTTTGCTGAAGTTGCAAAAGATTGGGTATGGGCAAAGCCTGCGGGATTTTCGCAAAATCGACGCGAAGGCGGTTTCCCGATTTCAAACCGTTTAACATTGTTTAGGTTACCTCGCAATAAATAGCCGCGCCCTGCGGCGCGTAAATTTTAATGAAGCGAAAGGCGCTTCGTTAATGACGTTGGACTCGAATTTGTAGCGTGAGCGCGCACAATCGTTGCGCGCGAGAAAAGGCTCTCTCGCCCAAAAAAGCCCGCTTTTTGGTAACCTACGCGAAAGCGAGAGAGCCGAAGCGTTGAAACAAAACGGCGATCATAGAACAAATCGCCTAAAACGTTTGGCGCGAAAACTATTTTAACTCGACCGCGCCGCCGGCTTCTTCGAGTTTCTTTTTCCACTCTTGCGCGTCCGCTTTGGCGACGTGCTCTTTGATGATCGACGGAGCGCCGTCGACGATGTCTTTTGCCTCTTTAAGCCCCAGCGTCGTCAATTCGCGGACGACTTTGATCACGTTGATCTTTTTCTCGCCGGCGGACATAAGATGAACGGCAAACTCGCTCTTTTCTTCCTCGACGGGCGCGGCGGCTGCGGCGGCGGATGCGCCCGCTACTACGGCTGGAGCGGCGCTAACGCCGAATTTCTCTTCAAAAGCCTTAACGAGATCGTTAAGCTCTACCACGGTTAATTTGCCTATATGCTCAAGCAGTTCTTCTTTTGTAATCGCCATTTTTTTCCTTTTCGTTGTAGCTTAAGCCGCTTTACGCGGCGAGTTTCTTAGACAGATTGTCAAGACCCGTAACAAAACCGCGCAACGGCGCTATCCATACCGATAGCAACATGCCGATAAGCTGCTCTTTGGAAGGCAGTTTGGCAAGCGCGTCGATATAATTCGCGTCCACGACTTTATCCTCAATATGACCCTGTTTAACGACCAACTTATCTTTGGACGCGGCGGCGAATTTGCTAACCGTTTTGATTAGACTTAATCCGTCCGCTCCCCAAATAAATACGTTGCCGTCTTTGAGAGTCAAACCCTCTTTGCCCGCGTTTTTCAGCGCGATCGCGGCAAGCGTGTTTTTCGACACGCGCGCAAACGCTCCAATCTTTCGCGCCTGATTTCTGAGATCCTCGAATTCCGCGACGGTAAGACCTTTGTAATCGGCTACCAAAATGGCGCCGCTCGTTTTGAACGCCTCCGTCAAAGAATCGATGATTTCCGCTTTCTGTGTTTTTGTCATTTAACTCCTTTCCGACAAACTTCGGCGGGTCGAATTAAGTTTAGTCGCCTAAACGCCCGCTGTCTTTAGCCTACAGAAATCAAAACCGCGCTTAACCGCGCAGTTCCGTTAGTTCGTTCACGTCCAATAAAATAGAGGGCGACATGGTAAGGCTCATCGCCGCTTTTTTCACGTACCTGCCTTTTGCGCTTGAGGGCTTCATGCGGTTTAGCGCCTTCATCAGCGTTTCGGCGTTTTCCTTGATTTTCTCGCTGGAGAAACTCGCCTTGCCTATTCCCGCGTGAATGTTGCCTTTTTTATCGACTTTGAAACTAATCTGTCCGCCTTTGGCGTTTTTAACCGCCGTTTTTACATCCTGCGTTACGGTGCCGGTTTTCGGGTTTGGCATAAGCCCTTTTGGACCCAAAATCCGACCGATCTTGCCCACTACGCCCATCATATCGGGCGTGGCGATAACGACGTCGAAATTGACGACGCCTTTCGTTACCTCCTCGGCGAGATCGTTTTCTCCGACTATATCCGCGCCGGCGTCCTGCGCTTCTTTGGCTTTGTCGCCTTTGGCGAATACCGCGACGCGCACCGTTTTACCTGTGCCGTGCGGCAAAACGACCGCGCCTCTAATCATCTGATCGGCGTGGCGCGGATCGACGTTAAGCCAAACGGCAAGCTCCACCGTTTCGTCAAACTTCGCGCTTTTAAGTTCGCCGATCTTCTGCGCCGCTTTATCCAGCGTGTAGATCGCGCCCTTTTCCAGCGCGTCGTTAAGTTTTTGTATGCGTTTAGACGTTTTGGGCATAATTTCTCCTAATCCACTATCTGAACGCCCATGCTACGAGCGGAACCGGCTATGGTTTTGAACGCCGCCTCCTCGTCGTAGGCGTTCATATCGACGATCTTTTGCTTGACGATCGCGTTAATCTGCGCCTTGCTGATTTTGCCCGCGACGTTTTTAAGCGGGTTAGCCGCGCCTTTTTCAATGCCCGCGGCTTTTTTAATCAGATCGGTAACGGGCGGTTGCTTCGTGATGAACGAAAAACTTTTATCTTCGTATACCGTGATCACTACGGGCAGATTCCAGCCCGCGCTCTCTTTGGTTTTTTCGTTGAACTCTTTGCAAAACGCCATGATATTGACGCCTCTTTGACCAAGCGCCGGACCAACGGGCGGCGAAGGATTCGCTTTTGTCGCCGGAATAACGAGTTTGATCTGTCCCACGACTTTTTTTGCCATCTTGACTTGTCCTTTCTTAAACTATTTTTTCGACTTTTGAATACTCAATCTCAACGGGCGTCGATCGACCGAAGATTGATACGTTAAGGCGCAACTTGCCCGACGAGGCTTCGTACTCTTCGACGACGCCGGTAAAATTGGCGAAGGGACCGTCGATAATCCGCACCTGCTCGGCGGTATCGAAGAACACCTTGTGCTTCGCGGGTCCTTTGTTGCGCGCTTTTTCCAGAATCTGCTGAATATCCTTCTCCTGAAGCGGAGCGGGCTTTTTCTCCTCGCCGATGAAGCGCGATACTTTCGGAAGCGACTGAATGCGATGCCACAGATCGTTATCCAGCTCAAGTTGCGCGAAAACGTAACCCGGATATATGCATCGCTCGACCGTTTTGGGTTTGCCGCTTTTATTAAGCTCGATCACGTCCTCCGTCGGAACGACAATCTCAAACACGCGATCGGAGATTGCAAGCTCGTCGCGCATACGCGCAATCGATCGCTTGACGCTCTGCTCGCTTCCGTAATAGGTCTGGATCGCATACCACTTTTGAGCCACGATTTATCCTTAATTGACGATCGACGAAACGCTAAAACTCATCAGCAGATCGACCAGCGCCAAAAAGAGCGTTATCACGGTTACCACCGCGAATACGGCGATAAACGCGCTTTTTACCTGCATAGACAGGGGAAAGATAACCTTGCTCAACTCAGCGCGAGAGAGCCTGATATAACTAATTAGTTTTCCCATTTACATCCTCGTTATCCGCCTAATGGCAGGGTAGGTAGGATTCGAACCCACAGCCTACTGATTTGGAATCAGCCGCTCTACCGTTGGAGCTACTACCCTAGCTTGCTCTTTTTTACGCCTAGCGCGTTTGTTTAAGCGCCGCCGCCAAATTAAACGCGCCTGACTTAATTAAGCCTTTGCGAAGATCGCGCCCGAAACCCGCCTTTGATTCAACGAAACAAAGGCGAGAGACAAGCGTTATATCTTCGTTTCTTTATGCGCCGTGTGCTTTTTCAGACGCGGGCAATACTTCTTATACTCAACCTTGTCGGGATGAGTTTTTTTATTCTTCGTGGTCGTGTAGTTAATATCGCCGCACTCCACGCACTTTAGCCCGATCTTGTCGCGCATAAATCAAACCTTACTTGTTGATCTTCGTTACGACGCCCGCGCCGACGGTTCTGCCGCCTTCGCGAAGAGCGAAACGAGTTCCTTCTTCGATCGCGATCGGAGCGATCAAAGAGCAAGAAACCTTCACGTTGTCGCCCGGCATTACCATTTCCACGCCTGAAGGCAAAGCGACCGCGCCCGTAACGTCCGTCGTGCGAATATAAAACTGCGGACGATAGCCCGTGAAAAACGGCGTGTGGCGACCGCCTTCCTCTTTGGACAAGACGTAAATTTCGGCTTCAAACTCGGTGTGAGGATTGATTGTGCCGGGTTTAGCCAACACCATACCGCGCTCGACTTCCTCTTTTTTGGTGCCGCGCAACAGAATGCCGCAGTTGTCGCCCGCTTCGCCTTGTTCCATTTCTTTGTGGAACATTTCAACGCCCGTAACGACGGTTTTGCGGGTTTCGCGCAAACCGATAATCTCGACTTCCTCGCCCACTTTTACCACGCCGCGATCGATTCTGCCCGTTACAACCGTGCCGCGACCGGAGATCGAAAAAACGTCTTCGATCGGCATCAGATAAGGCTTATCGGTGTCGCGTTTTGGAGTGGGAATGTACTCGTCGATCGTGTCCATTAGCTTGAAGATTTTCTCCGTCCAAGCGTCCTCTTTGTTGTCCATGCCCGCGTCCAGAGCGAGTTTTGCCGAACCTGAAATGATTGGCGTGTCGTCGCCCGGAAATTCGTAGGAATTTAGAATGTCGCGCACTTCCATTTCGACAAGCTCAAGCATTTCCGCCCTTTCGCCGTCGTCAAGCATATCCTCTTTATTAAGGAATACGACGATATACGGAACGCCGACTTGACGCGCCAAAAGGATATGTTCCTTCGTTTGCGCCATAGGTCCGTCCGTCGCCGCGATAACTAGGATCGCGCCGTCCATTTGCGCCGCGCCCGTGATCATGTTTTTCACGTAGTCGGCGTGTCCAGGACAATCCACGTGCGCGTAGTGGCGCTTGGAGGTCTCGTATTCGACGTGGCTGGTCGCGATCGTAATGCCGCGCTCTTTTTCTTCGGGCGCGTTGTCGATCTGATCGTAGGCTTTCTTTTCGCCGCCGTATTTGTTCGCCAAAACAACGGTAATCGCCGCCGTGAGCGTCGTCTTGCCGTGGTCAACGTGTCCGATCGTGCCGATATTAACGTGCGGCTTGTTGCGGACAAACTTTTCTTTTGCCATCTTTGTATCCTTTCGTTTTGTTTTCTTCTATTTAGCTCGTCAAATGGAGCCCATAAGAAGAATTGAACTTCCGACCTCTTCCTTACCAAGGAAGCGCTCTGCCTCTGAGCTATATGGGCGCCTTGCTTGCTCTTTTTAGGCTTTGTTTTGCTGCCTCGCGGCAAGCTCGGCTAAAACCAACCTTCAAAGTCAGGCTTAAAAAACGGGTATGAATCGGGGAAAGGGCGGACTATGCCAGCTCCCGATCAATCCGGACTGCGTCTTGGAGCGGGAAACGGGATTCGAACCCGCGACCCTCAGCTTGGAAGGCTGATGCTCTAGCCAACTGAGCTACTCCCGCGTTTAAGCTCGTAATTCTAGGCTTATTTAACTAAAAGCCAAAAATCCAAAGCCGCAAATAGGCGTTTTATGGTGGTGAGAGAAGGATTCGAACCTTCGAAGGCAGAGCCAACAGATTTACAGTCTGTCCCCTTTGACCGCTCGGGAATCTCACCGGTTTACTAGCGGCTAACCGCTTCGTAATCCCGCCCGCGCGCCGAAACGCGCTTATAAACGCCTAACGCAAGTCCAGCGCGGTAAAACGCTGTTTCTCGACTAAGCCAAACAACTAAACTGGAGCTGGTTAAGGGACTTGAACCCCCGACCTGCTGCTTACAAGGCAGCTGCTCTACCAACTGAGCTAAACCAGCCCGACGTTTGAGCGTGCAATTCTAGCTTGCTATCCTTAATTTCACATAAAATGTCGCGCAAATTTCGTAAATTTCGTAAATTTTCTGGCTACCGCCGCGCTTTTTGCGGCGTTTTTGCTAGGATTTCGCCGCGGTTTGTCCGTGTTGCGCCCCGATAGCTCATCTGGATAGAGCGTAGGCTTCCTAAGCTTAAGGCGACAGGTTCGAGTCCTGTTCGGGGCATACCTACTAACAATCCTGCTTCCAGTCGCGCTTCGTTGGGTTTTTGAAATCGTTTAAGAAACCCTTCAAAAATTTTCTACGCTAACTTAGCGCTAGCTAGTCGCGGATTTTTACGCGAAAAGACGACGCGATCGGATCGCTATCGACGAGGTAACCGCTCGCCTTTTTGGGCGAGCAAGAAATCCGCGCCTTCAATAATTAACGGGCTGAAAAAGTTTGACGAGTATAAAAAAGAAGGCGCTAGACACGCTAGACCAACGCCCGAAGCGTTTTCTAGCGCCAAAGAGGGCAGACCGCCAACTCTCTTCCCCGCGCAAAGTCGGGGACGTTCTGCTACGCCTGCCCAAGCCGAAACTATACCATAACAATCGCTTAAACGAGTTGATAAAACGTTGCAAAAAAATTGATTTTAGAAGCCGTTTTGTTGATTGCGAGATGATTTTTAAGCAATAACAAAACGCGTATTAAAGAGTTTAACAACGGAAAAAAGCGTTTGATTATTACAGCGGCAAAAATTTTGTAGGAGAGGCGAAGGCGCTCCCGCACCTCTCCAAGACCGAAACTATAGCAGAGGCTTCCTTGAAAGTCAAGGGTTCAAAGCAAAATCGTCCGTAAACGTAGGTTCATAAAAATAAGTCATCTAAAATCAACAAAAGCGACAATCGCCGCAAATCGCCCTTAAATCGATTTTAATCCTTTATGAATGAAACCCCCCCCCCCTCACCCATTGTTAGAACGCAAGGAATACGCCAAAGAATAAGCGAATCAAAACGGCGGACCTCGTTAGGGTTAAACAAATCGGTCAAGCAAATATGGGGGACTATCTCTTTTTGCTCTAACGCTTCAATGCGTCGCTCGATGTTTGCTTGCGTTAATCCTTCCGAGAAGCATTTGTCGATCAAACGATAAACCTTTGCCGTATAGACGGGATTGTTAGGCGTTCGTCCGTAAATGCCTTCAAGCCAAAAACCATTCGCTCTTTGAGCGCCTCGTCTGTTTCGCCCATTTTTGCGATATCCCTTTGCTTGCCTTGATCGATTGACGAGGTATCCGATCTTATCGTCGTTCAAGTTTGTTTGAGCGCCCGAAATACCTAATTGATGAACATTATCATTTTGTGCTTCAGTCTTAGCTTCAGCTTCAGCAGAAACAAGAAAATCAGAATCGTTAAAAAGAGAATTGTTCATCTTAATAGAATCCAAATTATATATTGTCCCGTTTTCGCTTGTCGATTTTTCTAAATTTGCGTTTTCGGCAAACGCTGTTGTAGAGTGGGTTTGTTCGGGGCGCTTACGTGAATCTGACGACATTTGCTTAGGCGATCGCACTTCACGTAACATTGGCGAACCTGACGGCGCGTTTAGGCGCAATTGGCGCAAAGGTTTAGGCGATCGTACTTCACACCTATGGGGCGTTGTTTTTGGTTCGGTTGTTTAGCCGCGTCAACCGTTTCTTAACGTTTCGCCTCGTTAATCTCGTAGGCGTTTTTCCGTTTTGCGCCGCGATACTTGCCTTTAACCTCGCGTCTATGAGCGATTAAAATACCTTCGCGTTCAAGTTTGGCTATAGCCAATATAACCGTCCGCTCCGATAAACTTGCGACTTTAGCAAGCGTCGCGATAGTCGGATAGGCTACGAATTCTCCTTTTTGCTCATTCACGCAATAGGCGCGGTTGCGCGAAAACGGCGATATTACGCGGCGGCGCTTAACTCGCGCAACTTTTCCAACACAGCCGCGCCATGTCCGCTTACGCTTACCTTTTGCCAGACAAAGGCGATTTTGCCTTGCGGATCGATTAGGTATGTTGTTCGCTCCACGCCCATATATTTGCGCCCGTACATCGATTTTTCCTTCCAAACGTCGTACGCGTTTAGCGTCGTTTTATCCGCGTCGCTTAAAAGCGTATGCGCGAGATTTTGCTTGACGACAAAGTTCTGGTGGCTCTTGACGCTATCGGGACTAACGCCCGCGACAAACGCGCCCAGCTTTTCAAATTCGACCAAATTCGCGGTGAAATCGCAGGCTTCTTTTGTGCAACCGCTTGTGGAGTCTTTGGGATAGAAATACAAAACGACCCATTTGCCTTTCAGATCGCGCAGGCTAATCTCCGCGCCGTCTTGATTTGGCAGGGTAAAATTCGGCGCAAGGTTTCCAACCGCTAACATTCATAATCCTTTTTTTGTAACAATCACGGCATATATTGACATAGAAACGCTAATGAAATCGTCTATTTTTAATCGCAGGGTTCTCGATCATTTCGATTGGGCGCTGATTTTGATGATCTTGCCGATTATAGCCGCGTCGCTTTTTCTAATGCGCGAGATTAACATCAATCTTGCGTATAAGCAGCTTGGTTATACGGCGGCGGCGTTTTGCGTATTTATCGTCGTTTTTTTACTGCCAATTCGCAGATTTTACTGGGCGATCCCTTTTGCCTATTGGCTTGGCGTGGGCGCGCTGGCGCTGGTGGATATTGTCGGTATTACGCGAATGGGCGCGCAACGGTGGCTGGAACTGCCGTTTTTGGGACTCACCGTTCAGCCTTCCGAAGTTTTCAAACCGTGTTATATTTTGATGCTTGCGTATTTGATTCACGAAAGACCGCCGCCAAAGGGCGGTTACGGCTGGATAGCGTTTTTTAGGCTTTTGGGCTATATCGCCTTGCCGTTCGCCCTGATTTTGAAAGAGCCCGATCTCGGCACCGCGCTACTACTCGCGCTTGTGGGCGGCGGCGTAATGCTCGCGGCGGGCTTGCAACGCAAAATATTGGCGACGCTGGCGCTGGCGTTTGCGCTTGGCGGCGGATTTTTCTACGCCGTCGGCTACGATATGTTGCACGATTATCAAAAAAAGCGAATCATCGATTTCCTTTCAGAAGACAACAACTATCACGTCCGTCAATCGCTGATCGCGATCGGCAGCGGCGGCATAAGCGGCAAACAGCCCGAAGAGGCGACGCAGACGCAGCTTCGCTTTTTGCCGATCGCCACGAGTGATTTTATATTTGCCTACTATGTGGAGCGTTTTGGTTTTATCGGCGCGTTGGCGCTGATCACGTTATACGCGATGTTGGTTTTGCACCTGTTTAGCCTGAACTCAAAGGCGCGCGGCGATTATCTAACGACGGTTACTATTACGGGCGTAGCGATAATGATATTCCTTTACGCGGCGGTGAATATCGCCATGACTACGGGACTCGCGCCCGTCGTCGGCGTGCCTCTGCCGCTTTTTAGCCACGGCGGAAGCTCGTTTTTGAATTTCATCGTCCTATTCGCGATCATAGAGAATTTGCTTGCTTTTAGATTTTATTTTTTATATACTTCCGCCCCTCGTTCGGTTGAATAGGGTTCTTAGCTCAGTTGGTTAGAGCCGCCCGCTCATAACGGGCTGGTCGCAGGTTCGAGTCCTGCAGAACCCACCACCGCGCGGCGGCGCAAATCCTAGCGCGGAGCATATATGCCGCTTAACGACGAAAATCTTTCAAACCGCAATAAAACGCAAGAGTACAGCCAAGAGACAAAAAAGCTATTAAGCCAACTCGAAGATTTGATCGCGCAAATCGACGAGTTTGAAAAAGAACTTTTAGAGCAGCGCGCATTATTAAAAGAGGTAGTAGAGGTTCAACCCACAGCCTTATGGGTTTTGAATCAAGACGGGTCAATATACGTTAATAACGAAAAGGCAAGACAGACGCGAATCGATCCAAAAACAATTAGCCCCGCGCATAACGACGCGGAGATAGAAATAGACGATCATTTCTATCTGCTGCAGGTTTCAAAACAAAACGGCAAAACGATCATCACCGCTACGGACAACACCAAAAATAAACGCAACGAGAGGCTGATCGCAATGGGTCAAATGGCGGCGCATCTGGCGCACGAAATACGCAACCCGATCGGCGCGGCGGCAATCTTGGCGTCGACGCTTTTTGACAAAGTGGACATTCGCGCCAAATCGATCGTGCTGGAGATTAAAAAATCGATATGGCGCGTGGAGCGAATCGTTAAAGCCACTCTGCTGTTTTCCAAAGGCTTTACGCTAAATCCAAAACGTTTTAATTTCCGCGATCTGATCGCGGAATTAGAAAGCGGCGCGGCGAATTACTCGTATTCAAAAGCGATCGAGTTCAACTTCAATCTGCCCGACGAAGTTATTAACGCCGATTTTGATCTGATCGCGCTTGCGTTGCATAATATGATTTTCAACGCGATCGACGCTATTGAAGAGAGCGAAAACGAAGAGGGAGCGATCGCTATAAACTGCGTCAAAGACGGCGAAATTTATGCGTTGGAGATTGTCGATAGCGGCAAGCCTTTTGAAAATAACGCGCGATTGTTCGAGGCGTTTTACACCAGCAAAACAAAAGGGCATGGATTGGGGTTAATTTTAACGCGCCAAATTATCGAGGCGCACGGCGGATCGATCGCGCTTTTGGACGGCAAAAAAGGGTTTTTGGCGCGCCTTCCTTCCGTCGTCGATTAACGCCGAGAGCGCCGATCGCCTCGCGTTTGCGCGCGTTTTGATTTCTGCCATTTTGCCGCAAAAACAAAGCGGCGCGATCGCAATCGGCGGGTTTTGGACGGATCGCAGGCGATTATTTTAAGTTTTTGGCGTATAATTTACGCTCTGTTAAAACCTCAAAGGATATATATGTCAAGAGATCAAGGAAACGGCGCGTCCAGCGACGAAATTCCGGAGTTGCAATTTTTGGAAGAGTTGCGGTTGCGCGTGGAGCGCGCGAGCGAAAGCGGTTCGTCGTTTCGGCTAAATAAAGACGCGTTTTGCGTCTATGTCGACAACAAAACGATAGACGGGCTAATCTATCAAGACACGCAACAAGTTTATAAAGACTTGATCGCAAAAGCCGTCGATCACGCCAAAAACTCTTACGAGGCGCGTTTTGAGGCGGCAAGAATCCTGCAAGAACACGGCGTGGTTATCAACGCCGAAACGATTCACGGCGTAATCAACGGAGAGACGACGTATATCCGCGCCCAGGCGGAATACTTCGCGTGGAGCGCGATCGTAGCCTGCCCTTCGTCGCTAAAGGTGATCAACGGCGGCGCTCATATAACGACGATTCCCGTGTCGCGTTTTGTGGTGTTGCACCTTTACAACTTCGATCTTTCGTTTGAAGAAAACGAGTATATGCTCAACAAAAAGTCCAGAAACGAAGAAAACGAATACGGCGTTATCGAGTTCGACGGCAGAACTCTGGTTGCGGGCGAGGTTTCCGCCGTTAGCAAAAAATAGCCGCGCAAAGCGTCTTTCGGGACGCTTAAACCGCGCTTATACCAATTCGTAAGTTTTATGAAAAATCTCGCCCTTAACGACGTATAGATCGTTAAAATCGCCGATCGGCGCGGCTAAATAATCGCCGATTTTGCCCGAAAAATATCTCTCCGCATCCCACGCGGAAAAGACTTTTACGTCTCTAGCCAGCGGCGCGGCGCGGATTATTATGTCGGCTTTTGACGCGCAGGGTTTAACGGAGCGAATAATCGACTTTTTGTCCCCCGATCGCCTGCTGATAACCGTCGGCTCGTATTCCGCGTTAAACGAATATTGACCGGGCAAAACCGCGTAGCTTTCTTCAAAACGGCTTTTGCGTATCGGATAGACTTCGCCCTCGACGCCAATCATCAAATAAACCTCTTTGGAAGCCAGCGTGTCGATGTCGCCTTCCAGCGTGCGAACGCATATCGGCTCGCCATCTTCAAAAATGTCGATCGTGGGCGCAAATCCAATCGGAATCGGCAGTTTGCGATAACGCGGCATAGCGGCAAAATCGACGTTGTGATTGCGCGAGTCGATGACGTTGTAGCGCGATTGGTACGCTTCGATCTTAGCCGTTATAAAGCGCTCGGCGCTAACGCCGGTTAGCGCTTTTAGCGAAATGTAACCGCCCGATTTTTCCGCGCCGCCGCCTCCGCTTCCCACGCCTTCGGTGATAAACGCGGCTAACTCGTCCGCTCTCGTTTCGCGCACCGAACTTCTAATCGATAGTTTTACGCCCGCGTTGTGCGGCGCGTAAACCGCGCAACAGTCAAAACTTTCGACTTGCTTGGCGACGTCGCACGCAAAGCCCAAAAGATTCGGATCGCATCTTTCCGATCGCAGCAGACCGATCGCGCCAATCAGTTGCAACGACGATAAAGCGCGCGCGACCACTCTAAGATCTTCCATAGTGAGCGCGGAATTTTTGAGCTTTTTTATCAGCGCCATATCCGCGCCCGCGAATTCCGCCAGATCGCGATCGAGCGGATGGCGCGACTCCGCGCCTTCAAGCGTGTCGGTAGTCAAGCCATAGACCAAAGCGGTCGTAACCGCCGCGTTAGCCGCGAAATCGAAGTTCTCTTTGCGGAGCAGATCCCAAATCAGCGTCGAGCAACTGCCAAGTTGCGGAAAAATAACCAGATTGTCGGCGTTTGGAATCTCCTGTCTGTGATGATCAAAAACCGCGAAGCGATCGCATTCAAAGCGCGTAACGTTGCCCGCGCCGTATTGGCAATCGACGGTGATTAGCATTTTCGGGCGCGGCAGATCGACGACATGCTCCAGCGGAATGGCGAGAGCTTTAATCATCAAAACGACGTTCGGCTTGGTTATTTGCGCGCCGGCGTAGATTAACCTGACCTTAACGCCTCTTTCGTCCAAAAAGCGCGACAGCGCGAAACCGCACGCGATCGTGTCGGGATCGGGCGCGTCGTGGCATTGGATTACAACCTCGTCGAAATCGGCGATCGCCTTTAACGTCATTTTTTCACCGCCGAAAACCTCGCGCTCGCCACAAGCGTTTCGGCGCGAAAGGTTTTGGAGTTGGAATAGGCTCTAATCTCGTATTCGCCTTCGGCGGAGACGGTAAAAGAAACGGAGTAGTCATTGGCTCTAATCGGCGCGTATTCGGCGTATTCGTCGTGCCGCGTGAAAGCCTGATAAAGTCCCACAATCGGCTCGTCGTCAAGCATTTTGTCCGTAACGCCGCTAATTACGACGTTAATCGGCTCGTCCAAAGCGTACTCGTCTTTGTCGATAGCAACGCCAAACGCGCCCAAAGAGCCTTTGGCGACTGAAAATTTGGCGACGCCTTCGGGCTTTGAAGACCTTTCCGTCATCGAGACGTAAAAGCGCGTTTCGTATTCGCCGGCTTTGATAGGCGCTCTAAGAAGCCGCGTCGAATCGGCGGCGAGTCCGGCATAGTAGGCTTTGCTAAGCGATCCGTTTTGCTCGTTTTTATCCCAAACGCCGACAACGGCGCGATCGTTGATCATCTCCGGGGTAAGTTGCGGTATTTTCTCAAATATCTTTTCGTAGGGCAGATAGATCTGTTTGTCCAAAGTTACCTTGTAAGGATCGGGCAACGGCTCGCCGACCGACAAATAATAGCCGCGCACGCCGACGCCGACGCCGATTAGCGCGATTAAAACCGCGATGATCGCAAGCGTCGACAGGACGCGCCTTTTGCGTTTGCGCGATTCTTGTTCCGCGCGCTGTTTGCGTACGGCGTAAAACTCCAAGCCCGCGCAAATCTGGCTTGCAATCTCTAAAGCGTTTGTTTTGCCGATTACGCCCTGCGTCGCGCTTAAACCAAGCGCCAAACCGGGCGGCAAAATATCCATATCGTCGAGGTAGACGGGAATAACTCGCTTGCTTAAGCTCAGAGCAAATTCGACCTCGCCGCGCGCGTATTTGCTGGCGACAAACTCTTTAGAGATAAAGGCGATAACGATCTCGCTGCCGATAATCGCCTGAGCCACCTCGTCCGTCCAAGTGGATGCTAAATGTATGCCCTTGTCGTACCAAACGGAGTAGCCTCTGTTCATGATCGATTCTATTACGGGCAACACGATCGCGTCGTTTTTATGCGCGTAGCTAACGAATACGCGGGGCGCTTCGTTTTTGCTCATTTTGCTCCTTTCGCGTCGTTCAAGCCGCGCACGCTTATCTGTTTTTTTGCCATTAGCGTAGCTTTAGTCAGAATATCGACGTTATTATAGACGCGAATTTCATAACGCCCGTTTGATCGCGGCGCAAACAGCGCGATCGCGGCGTTTTTCTTATCGACGATCCTTTTGCTAACCGCGTCGTCTCCGCTTGCCCAAACGCGCCAAACGCCGACGACCATTCGGCTATCGATCGCGTCTTTTTTCACGTCGCCGATCTTAGCCGAAAATTTTTCGTTTGGCGCGTAGGCGTTTTTGCTCGTATTGATCGCGTAGCCGCTTTGAGCGCTTTCAAGCGCGCTAAATTGTTTCGCGGCGATCAGCTCGCCGTTCAAAGCGTAGATTCTAGCTTCGTATTCGCCCGCCAAACCGGGGGCGCGTACGATAATCGACGCGGCGGGTTTTGCGACTTGTTTTACGGTTATCCACTCCAGATCGTCCGCGCCGACGTTGGCGACGCCCGCGATTGCGCCGTTTTTGAGCTTGTCTTTGATCGCTTTGTCTATTTTAATCGCAATCGGCTCGGCGGGCGCGTATTGGCTTTTTGCAAGCGAAAGCGTTTTGACATGCTCGCGCTCCGCTTGATTTAGCGCGCCAAGTTGCGTTGCGACTTGTTTTAGTAGCGCGTCTTTATCGCGCGCGTAAAATATGGCGATTGATCCCGCGCCGATCAGCGCGATTAAAATCGCAATGATCGCTTTTTTGGCGAATGATTTCGAGGCGTTAGGCAGATTGTTTTGCTTTAGCGCCGCGCAGAGTTTTTGCGCGATCGCCGCCGAACCCGTCCCCGCGATCCCTTGAACGGCGTTCAGCCCAATCGCCAAACCGGGCGGCAGCTCCTCGATTGGATCTAAATAAACGGGGATAATGCGCTTTTGCTTTTGAAAGGCGTACTCGATTTCGCTACGCACGAAAAGCGAAACGGCGGACGCTTTGGACAAAAAGACGACGAAAATCTCGCACTCGCTAATGGCTTTTGCGATCTCGTCCGTCCAAGTGGAGCTAACTTTAATGGCGCGATCGCACCATATTTCGTAGCCCTCTTTGACGACGCGATTCGCAACCGCCAATACAATTCTCGCGTTTTCGTGAGCGTAACTGATAAACGCAAACCTTTTTGCCGCCACATTCGCCTTTCCGTTTTCTCCGATCTTAGCGCTACGGGCTTAAGGCGCGGCGCAACGCAAAGTTGAATAGGCGCTATAAAAAGACTTGACAATGAGAGGCTCAATGTTGTATAATCACTTTAGCGCTTAAAGCAGTAGAGCGCTAAATAAAACTAAGGAGCTTCAGATGACAGTTCAAAGATTTGATCCTTTTCAGGAGTTTCGCCGCCATCTTTTGGAGGCTTTCAGCGACAAAAACGACGTAACGCCCAATCTCGCGGGCTTCACTCCCGCCGTTAGCGTTCGGGAAACCGATTCGGCGTATCTGATCGCGCTTGATCTGCCGGGCGTGGATAAAGACGCGATTGCCGTCGATCTAAAAGACAACGCGCTAACTATCAGCGGCGAGCGCAAGTTTGAAGAGGAGGTCAAAGAAGACGATTTCTACCGCCTCGAAAGCCGTTACGGACGATTTGAGCGGCGCTTTAGCCTGCCCGACAACGCGGACGCGGACGCGATCGAAGCCGCCTACAAAAACGGCGTTTTGACTTTGACGTTGCCAAAAGTTCAAGCCAAAGCGGCGAAACAAATTAACATCAACTAACGTTCGTCGCTTCGCGCTCTATCGCCGCCTGTCGCGCCTAAAAACGCGCGGGCGGCTTGGGCGTATCGGCGCTAACTTTCGCTTTTGACGCTCTTTTGACTAGTTTTAAGCCGACAAGCGCAAAAACAATCGACAACGCGATAAAAAACGTCAAAAACCACAATTTGCCTACTATGGATATGATCTTAGGATTGTCCCGATAGACGTAAATATCGACTTTGTCGCCGACATCCATCGTCGAGCTGTAAAAATCGAGCGGCTCTTCGTAATCCGCGCCGTTATAGGCGTAGCGAACCAAAACCGTATGTTTATACGCAGCCGACGAACCCGACGAGGCGGTTTCCCGACCTACGAGCTTTTTTTCGATTTTGGTTATCGTCGCCGTAACTTGCTCCGCGTTCAATTGAAGAGCGGCGACGTCGATAAACATGCGTATCAGCATAATCAAAAACAAGCAAGCCGTACCCAAAAACAAAACGCCCATAGTTGCGAAAAAGCGTTTGCTTGCGGGAGGCGTAATTGCGGAGTCGTGCGTTTGCGCGGTTTTGTTCATTTGCGCGATCTTGGCGCAAGTCTCCTAAAAACGCGATTTTTTGCAAGTTGCCGATCGCGATTTTCGTCGCATTTGCTACAATCGCCGTTAGCAAAAGGAAAATCGATGGGCGCGTTTGTAGGCGTTATTTTGGGAAGCAAGAGCGATTGGGCGGTCGTCGAAGAGTGCGCCAAAACGCTTGAAAGA
>JAISMA010000004.1 GCA_031276985.1 Helicobacteraceae bacterium
ATTAAGGCTTAAGCGTTTTATCGCCGATTGTTCTTTAGACAACTTTTGCGCCAGCTCTGACGTTTACAAACATTATTATTCGATTTATCAATCTTTGCCAGACGAAAACAAAACCGCGCTTGACCAAATGGCTGTCGATTTAGCTCGCAATGAACAAGAAGCCAAACCCTGCGGACTTTTCGCCTCGATTAAAAAACTATTTACTTGCGGTTAACCCAAATGTCCAAACTCCCGCGTAACATAACCGCCAAACTCTTAACCGCAAGAGTTTATCGATACGCTTACGATCAAGACGGCTTTCTTAAATCAAAGCCTACGATCAATCGGATTACCTTAACCAGCGATCGCGCCTTTTGTCATACCCGCGAAAGCGCCTATCCAGACATCGCGAAGCGACGTCGAGTTCTTACGAAACAGAGCGGTTTTCGACTGTTTTTTAAGAAATGGATTCCACGTTTTCTTCCGCGCCTTGCGCTACTATCGCGGCGAGCGCTTCATCGCGGGTATGATGATCATCGCATTCAAAAGTTCAACATTTGCGTCATACCCGCAAAGGCGGGTATCCAAATCTTTGGCGATCGTATTGCGCTATGTCGTCGATCGCCTTTTGCGTCATGCTACGACGAAGCGCCCGTCGCGCTAGCGCCTCAAGCCGCAAGGAACGCTGGTATCCACTTTGTGGAACGTTTGTATTGCCTTACGCGGTCGCGTAGGCTTATCGCTATTTCCGCAAAAGCGGAAATCCATTTTTGGAATGATCGCAAGTCAAGCGCCAATCGTGAGCGCTTTTGACTTTCGTTTTGCGGTTTCCCGCCTTCACGGAAATGGCAACCGAGGGTTGCATTCGTTTAACGTAATCCGGGCGTTTCGCGGGAATGGCGGCGGTAAGAAGCGTTTGTTTTATCGCAAAGTTGCGGATTTGCAAGCGCAAAAACGGCTTTCAAACGAAAACGCGCTAGACTATTATCTTCCGTATATCGTTTGTTTTTTGGACTAATTATTGCTGTATTTATGAAATTGCGCCGATAAACGCCGATATTCAAACGGCTTAGCGCGTAGCTTAGGCAATTCTTAAACACTATTTACGGAGGTTTTTAGATGATTTACAGAAGTTTTGCTAACTTTATAAGCATTTTTAAGTATCATTTCACTGCGTTTTAGCGAAGATATGTCGCAAGAAAAATTCGACGCGATCATAGAGGCAAAGCTCAAAGAGCGTCAAGAGGCGCGTAGCTATCACAAACGCTCGCGGCTTTTGACGCTCAAATCCGGGGTCGCAAAAATGCTTGCGGGCAATTTAAGCGTCAGGGATCAGTTGGAAATTCTAGACGAAATCGGGCTAACAATATCCGATCGCGCCTACCGAGAATTCCTAGCCAGAGAGTTTGGCGAGGCTTACGACGACTTCCTAAAGCGCAATGGGTGGACACGAAAAAAACGTCAAAAGGACAGCAATGCTTGAAAGCCAATCCGCCGCGATTATTGAAGACGCGGTTTTACTTTTGGACGATGAGAAGGCGAAACTTAGGCAGATGACGACGCGGATCGAGGCTTTGAGCGATCAAGCGGCGGCGAACAGAAGCGATAATTGTCTTGATCGCACAAAAGCGACGATAGAGCTTTTGCAACAACGAATCGAATGGCTACAGATAATCAGCCGACGATCGCTGTAGTTAAGCCGACAGCCATCGCGGAAACAGCGAACCGTTGTTAAAAGTCTAAAGAACCGCTGAAAGCGCGGTGCGCGAAGGCTTTGGCGCAAAACATAGCTATGGGGTTGATTTGCGCGACTTTATGTAGTATCTCAAAGAAATAGACAGGCGCCGTTAAGCATTGAGCAAGGCGTTGAATCAACTTTTGCCCTTTTTAGCGCTAGAATGTAATGATTTTAATTAAACTTCAAAGAAAGGGTTGGCGTGAAAAGGAAAGCGGTTGTTGCGGCGCTGGCGGCGTTGGTTTTGGGTTTGACGATCGGCTTTAGCGGTTGCGAAAGCAAATCGGACGCTAAATCCTCCGCAAGCGCGGAAGAGAGCATTCCTGCGGGCTATACCAAAGAGGGCGGGGAGATTGTAAACGGGTTTGTTTTGCCGCCGTATCCCGATCCGAAAATCAACGATTCGACGTTGCTTGGAATTGATTCAAACAATAACGGCGTTAGGGACGATGTGGAACGCTGGTTGATATTCAAATACAAAGACGATCATAGGATCGTAACCCATATTGGATTTCAGATTGGAAGGGCGCACCAATTTATGCTTGCTAATCCTGATAAACCCGAAGAGGCAAGAAAGCTGATAAACGGGGCGCAAGCGTGCAATTGGTATTTTCAATATGATGCCGACGAATTTGGCGAACCTATTTTAATCGATCACGAAATTTCAACTTCCACCGCCTTTAAGACTGTACAGTTAAACACAAAGGCTCGAATAAAAGCATATTTTGCTTATGATAAAGCTCTGTCTGGCGGTGTATATGAATTGCCATACCCCGATGAAGAGAAGGCTTCGTGCAAATTTGACATTGACGCTCTCTTGAAAGATAATAAGTGAAAAAGCTATTACTGATTTTAGCGTTCTTGTTTCCTTTTTGCGCGTATGCAAAAGACATAATAATAGACGAAAGAATTACCAACGTTTATTTCTAGCCATACAAAAATAACCTAACCAATCGCAAAAACGACAAATCCGCATTTGATCGTCCAATGCAATCGCCGCAATCCCTGCGCCCGCCTCCTGTCATTCTGCGCGTGGTCGCAGAATCCAAAGATCGCGAAGCGATGAAAATGGCAATCGTATTGTAAGGGTTCAGGAAATGGATTCGCCTTCGCGGGAATGACAATAGGAGATCGATCACACAACGCAATACGAGCGCTTCATGAATAGATACTCGCTTTCGCGTAGATGACGTAAAAACTAGCAAGCATAACGGTAAACGTAAAGTTTGTTTTGGAGTTTAAGGTTGGAATGCGTATAAATATACTCATCAAAGCAAAAGGATTGATTATGGATTTCAAGACATTGACGTCGGGTAAAACTTTGGTTTCCACTCCCGAAACAAATCGCGTCTTACGCGCGCCGCAAACCATTCCGCCAATCCTCGCCGCGTCTCCCAAATTGCCGCCAACCTCTCGACCCTCTGCCGCTCTCCCGTCGCTATCCCAGCATCCTCAAATATCCGCCTGATCCTCTTGCTTCCCGCCGCTATCCCGTCATTATCCCCCGCGCGCTCATCAAAGATCCCCTCAATCCTCTTGATGCCTGTCGTTTTCTTGCCATTCCCCTATCATTCTTTCCCATTCCT
>JAISMA010000143.1 GCA_031276985.1 Helicobacteraceae bacterium
AAGATATTTGTTTGGTATGATCGGCGAAAAGATCGCAACTTTTTATAGCGTCTTTTTCAATATCTGGGCGAGATTCGCTGTCGCTCGTTGCGGCAAGCCCTAGTGAAGCCGCTATTGGCGCAGCCGCCGCGCACCCGCTCATCACCACTCCCGCCGCAATCAACGCCAAAGCTACAACGTTACGATTCATCTTGCTCCCCTTGTATTCAAAAACTGACGTAATTATAGCTTCTAGCTGTTTGATATTTTGACTTCAATTCCATAAGTCTTTGTCCATTGCAATCACTTCATAACGTAGCTTTGGCGATCGTTCGTCAAAAAATTTGCGTCCGCTTTCAAGAAGAGTATCCTCCGCCGGAATTGCTAATACTCCATGAACATTGGCGTCGTCTAGGCTGTGTTGTTCAATACATTCTGAATAATCGCTGTTAAACACGCGCGCTACTTTATCATTTACTTTCAATTGCGGATCTTTCCAGTACTTACATTGAATTAACACGATCTCGTCTCCCTTTTCGGCTACAAGATCGATACCTCTATCGTTTTTGCCCTTAAGCAACCCCGTAAAATAGACTGTATAGCCATTATTATAGAATTGTCTGCCAACTGATATTTCATAATCTCGCGAGTAGTCATGCGCCGTTTTCTGAGGATAGGTACGGGAGGGTGTAGTCTGCGTAATGCCTTGCGAATTTTTGATAGTCGCCAGTTTTGCGATAATTTCTTTGTTCAGTTTGATAATCCAGCCTACCATAGCAAACGCAACCGCTACGACAATACCGCCTATAATGTAGTCCATCAGATCATCCTTTTATTAAACTCTTTAAGCCATCTTAATAGTTCGTCGTGCTTTTCCGCTGACCCCGCGATTAGTCGTTTAGCCACGTCAAACTGCCTATCAAGTTCCGATTGTGTTTCTTGCTGTTGCGTAATTTTACCCGACACAAAAGTTTGATTACGAATAGAGCCATTTATGTTTTGATGTAGGATTTGATCAATTGATACGGGAATCTGCTTGCTTGCCAATTCGCCCAGTAACGTGCCAATAGCATTTCTGGTTTTCCACCCCGACAATGTCGCTGGCTGAACGTTAAGCTTTTTAGCAAGCTCTGCGTCGGTGCGGCAATGAAGCTGATCTTTAAGATACTCAAATATCTCTTGAATTTCCACAATGAAACCTTGACAAACAATGTTTTATTTGCTAAAATTAGCAAATCTTTTACAAAAGGACACGATTTGAATACGCCTATATTAAATACTACCAAACAATACCTAAGCCCAGACGATGTTGAGGAGTTGTTTGGCATATCAAAAGCTACACAGCAAAATCTTAGAAGTTTGCGCCGCGTTACATTTACCAAACTAGCAGGCAGAGTTGTTTATTTGAGAGAATGGTGGGAAGACTATATAGCCGCCAATACTCGCTTCGCAAAATTACCTTCGAATTCGGCGAAATCCGCCCATGCTTAACTCCGATCGTCTTTTACCAATCGATCGCGCCGTAGAGCTATTCGGCTTCGCGCCCGACGATCTACGCGCCGTTAAAACCTTATCATTAGAAGGGCGCGAAGTCATATATCTAGCAGACGCGGCGCGAATATATTTGAAACTTGACAATGAAAATCGCGCCGCCGATCAAACAATCAAAACCTCTTTGCTAAACGAAGAGTCCGCCGCTCGCGCCGTTAGCCTAACTCGTAGGCAACTACGCAAATTAAGAACAAACGGCGCGATCACGCCGCCCGCTTGGACGTTGATCGCGGGTAGCGAACAGGGCAAAGGGCGGCGCGTATATTTATACGATCTGCAAGAGCTTGTCGCGCAAATCAAACGCTTTTCAGGCGTTTCATCTATAGATCAATGGTTTGAAGGTCGCAAATGAACGCCCCCATAGAAGAACTGCTAATCAAAAAATGCAGAACCGATCCATACCTTACCTATCCGCAATTTGAACGCTATTTAACGGGCGGTCAACTAAAGGTCATCTTGTGCCTAATGCGTAACAACGCCGCAAACGGCAAAGCCTTTCCTAGCAACGAGCGGATCGCATGGGAAACGAATCTAAAGATTGATTCCGTCCGCGTCATAAAATGCGAACTTTGCAAAATTGGCATTTTAAGCAAACGAGAGATCAAGCGCGGCGCAAATACTATCTGGGTCTATACGATCGATACGACTTGGAAACGAGAACAATATCGCGCGGAATTTGACGCGCACTACAATTCGCGCGAAACTCCCGCTCCCGACGCGATCAAAGAGGAGATCGAGCGGCTTAAACAGGCGCTTACCGACGCTTCGCCCGATAACGCGCTAGAGATTCTAGAGCGTATGAAAGCGCTATTGCAAAATAAACGCCAAAGCGAAGCTCCGCCGCAAACGCCAATTGAAAAACCAAAAATCGAAACGCCCGCGCCGCAAACGCCGATCGACGAGGCGTTTGCGGATTACATTGTCGCCCAAACGCCAAACGTGCAAAACAAGTACGCATATAAAGCAAAAGTCAAACGGCTGTTAGTCGCTGGCGAATTAGACGGCATAGACGACTTTAAGCGCGGTTACGACGATCAACGGAGAATAGACGCGATCGCAAGATACCTAAAAGACGCGACAATGGAGCTTTACGGCGAAATACGCAATTTCGACGGAGAAGTTGTGTTTGACGACGAAGCGGCGGCTTATTTTGCTTACTTTGGCGGGTATAAGGTTAAAGTTTCCGCCGAAACGGTCAAAGACGCTTTGAAAGGCGTTACATGAAACGGCTTACTTACTTTGTATTGAATCGGCATATTCCATACAAAGATGTTTTCGATCGCCTATTGCCTTTTTATGCGTATGACATAGAGGCTTTTGCGATTTCGCCTTCGCATATAAACATTAACGGCGACGGCAAAAAAGCGTCAATCGTCTTTTCCGATCGCTCGCTGGATCTATTTGATTGGTTACTCGAAGCGAAGCGTTGCACAAAAGTTGATTTGATCAACGCAGTTTTTGAGTACGGGATCGAAAAAGGATTGATCAACTTATTCAGAAAGGAACAAAATGTTTAACCGCGTTACCTTCATTGGCAACCTTACTCGCAACGTAGAGTTGCGAATCACCGAAAACGGCGTGCAAATCGCCAAATTCGGCTTAGCCGTTAATCGTCATCTTGGCAAAGGCGACAACGGCGAACCCAAAGAGGAGGTTATGTTTATCGACGTAACCGTATTCGGTCGCGCCGCCGATCTCGCCTATCAATACCTCGCCAAAGGTCGCAAAGTCCTAATCGACGGACGTTTACAGCAAGATCGCTGGACAACCGAAAGCGGCGAGAATCGTTCCCGACACATTGTTATCGCCGAAACGCTTCAGTTTCTCGATTCGCCAAACAAAGAAACGGCTAACGGCGATAAAGAAAGCGGCGATAAGACCGAATCGCCAAACGACAACGCCGAAGGCGAAACAAACAACGCGGATCATAAATCCGCCAAACCCAACCCCACCAAAAAGGATCGACAATGAAAACGCTTAAACAATC
>JAISMA010000153.1 GCA_031276985.1 Helicobacteraceae bacterium
CGCAAGCGCCTTCGTCGTGGGGCGACGCAAAAACCTATGAATCGATCGGCAAGTGCGTTATCCCCGCCGGTTTTAGCCTTTTTAGAGTGCTGGGAAATAACGGATTTCTTTATAGAATCGGCGACGATCGCCGCGCTAGAGCGGGCTATGAAATCGACGGCTACGTCGCGGTTAATTTTGCGAGTAACGCGCCGCAAAGGTTAAATAACGGCGTAGTTCTCAAAATCGAAGAAATTGGCTATCAATCGCCAATCGGCGAAATCGCAAACGCGAAAGTCGTATGGCGCAAATAACGCCCTCTCGCCTCGCCTAACCGCCAAACGCCAGCAAAACCGCCGACGATCGTATCGCGCAAACCCTCCCCGCGCCCTCCCGTCATTCCGCGCGAAGTCGCAGAATCTAAATTAAAAAGTCAAAGCAACTATCGGATTGCAATCGTCTTAAATGCTAGACGCCCGCCTCCATTTGCGCCTGCGGGCGCTTTGTAAGCTATCGCTTCGGCGCGGGTAAGGGCGAAAGCGAGGGGCGGGGGAGGGTTAGAAGTATTTGAGTTCCGCCATTTTGCGTAAAATTCTAGCGACGATCGGCGCGGCGACCGTACCGCCGCTCCTGCCGTGCTCAACCAGCGAAACGAAAGCGTATCGCGGTTTTTCGTACGGCGCGTAGCCTATATACCAAGCGTGCGATCGCATATTAAACTCCAGCTCCATTTCGTTCATTCTCGCCTTTTCGTTTTGCGGTATGCCCGTTACTTGCGCCGTTCCCGATTTGCCCGCGACCTTAAACGGCAGGTTTGACATCGCCCTAAACGACGTACCGCCCACTACGTTAGCGCCGTCAAACATACCGCCTCTGATCGTTTCAATGTAGATTAGATCGCTTTGGCTAAACGCATCTTGCGCCAAATACGCGGTTTTTACGCCGCGAACGCTATCGACAAAACGCGGCTTTATCAATTTTCCCGTAGCGATCAGCGCGACGTTTTGCAGCGCCTGCATGGGCGTAATCAGAAAATCGCCCTGACCGATCGAGGTGTTTACGGTTTCGCCGTGTAGCCAAGCGCGCCCGGTTTTTTCCAGCTTGCGCTCGCGGCTTGGCACTACGCCTATGAATTCGTTTGGCAGATCGGCGCCGCTTTTAGCGCCGTATCCGTGCCTAAGCAGTTTGTGCGAGATCGCGTCGATGCCCGCCGCCAAACCGCCCTTATAAAAATATATGTCGCAACTTTCGGCTATGGCGCGGCGCATCTGAATATCGCCGTGCCCCCACGCTTTCCAACAGCGGTAGTTGCGATCGGCTAAGATAAACGATCCCGCGCAGTTGAACTCGGTTTCGGGCGTGATTTTGCCCGATTCCAAAAAAGCCAGCGCCATGCTTGGCTTGACGATGCTACCGGGCGGATAAAGACTATTGACCAGCTTATTGACAAACGGGTGGCGAAAATCGTTTGTCATAACCTGCCATTCGGCGGCGCTAATGCCCGTGATAAACTTTTCGTTGTCGTACTCCGGATAGCTTCCCGCCGCGATAATGCCGCCCGTTTCCAAATCCATTATTATCGCCGCGCCCGATAGCCCTTCGCGCTCGAACAGATCGTGAACGAAGCGCTGCAGGCGAATGTCCAAAAACAGCTTCATATCCTGCATTTGGCTCGGCTCCACGCGCGAAATCTCCTCGATCTCGCGGTTTAGCGCCGTTACCTGATAGCTGCGGCTGCCAAGATCGCCCTGAAGCTCCTTGTTGTAGTAAAGCTCCAATCCGTCGCGCCCGTGATAGCCGATCGTTTTACTGATTGGATCGACGCTTTCGGCGCTGCGATCGGCTTTGGAGACGTAACCTAGCACATGCGAGGCGACGCTGCCGTTTGGATAGTGGCGCAACGTCGTCGGCGCGACGCGAATCGTATCGTTCAGCGAAAGTTTGGTGAAAAACGGCAGCATGGTTTCGTACGGCACAAACGGCGTCAGCTCCACAGGTTCGTGGCTGTAGGCGTTGTCGGCTTTGATATATCGGGCGCGGAAGGACTCTCTGCGCTCCTCTTGCTCCGGAATAATCGATAAAAGATAATCAATCGCAAGATCTAGTTGTCTGCCTTCGCCGCGATCAAGGTGCGGCGCAAGCGATACGGAAAAACCAAGTCTATTGACGGCAAGCGGCGCGCCGTTGCGATCGTAGATCGCGCCGCGAACGGGCAGAAGCGGCTCGACTTTGAGCGTGTTTTTCAGCGCCAAAATCCCGTAATGCTCTCCGCGCAGGATCGTAAGATAAAACACCCGTCCGATTAACGTTAGCGACGCGACGATAATCAGCGCGGATAAAATTTTTAGGCGCATTATCGTATGACCATCGCGGCGATTATCGCCTCAAAAAAAATATAGTAAATAAACAGCCAGCTAAAGCTAAGCGGCTCCATGCCAAAAAGAAAATATATAAAACTAACCAGCGGATGATAAACAAGATAAGCGCACGCGATCGCGGCAAGCGAAATCACGAAACGGCTCATAATGAAATCCTCGATCATCGGCACGACAAATCTAGCGAAAAAATACAAAAACAAACAACCGCTTGCGGCGATCAACCCGCGATCGGCTTCGTAAAAAAGTATGTAGCACATAGCAAGCCACATGTAGCGCGGATCTTTTTTCGCCGCGACGAAAGCGAACCAAAAGCCAAAAAGCGGCGGCGCTAAATAGTAAATCGTCCCCAAAGACTCGTAGACAACAAGCGCGAAAAGGACAAAACCGTAGCGGACTATATCTTTAGAATCAACGCGGTTTCGTTGCATGTCGGAAAGTGTTTGCACCGAATACAGTCCTCCCAAACTTTATGATGCCAAACCTCCTCTTTTGGCGCTATCTTAAATCCTAGTCGCTCAAAAAAAGAAGCGCGATACGTTAGCGTCAGGATATGCTCAAGCTCCAAGAATTTCGCCTCCTCGATTAGCTTTTGCGTTATCGCGCCGCCGATCCCTTTGCCTTGACGCGCTTTTGCCACCGCAAGCGATCTAATTTCGCCTAATTTTGGCGTGTAGATATATAACGCCGCAAAACCCGCGATCTTGCCGTTTTCGCGCGCGATCGTATAGGATCTGATCATATTGGCGATCTCGTCGTCGCTTCTTGATAATACTAAACCCTCGTCGATATACGGCTTGACCAGCTTTTGCATGGCGGGAATATCGGATAGTTTCGCTTTGGTTAGTTCCATTTACGCTCCGATAATCGATTCGATAATTCGATCCCAAAGTTTGTCCAGCCCTTCGCCCGTCGCGGATGAAAGCAAAAGCGCGTCGGGTTTTTGCCGCAAAAGCGCGTCGCGCTCTTGGCGATTTAGCTTATCGACTTTCGTATAAACCGCCAAATCGGTTTGATCGGGATTCAGCGCGGCGCGGACGAAATCGCTCATAAGCGTATCTTGCGGCAGATCGGCGTGGCGGCTGTCGATCAGGCGCAAAAACAGGCGAATCGATCGGCGCTTTCGCAAAAACGCGCTCAAACGCCCGCTCCACGCTTCGCGCTCGGTTTTGGAAACTTTCGCGTAGCCAAAGCCCGGCAGATCGACAAATCTGAGGTTAATACGCGCCCCGTCTTTTTTCACGGCGATCTCGTAATAGTTAATCATTCGGGTTTTGCCCGGCGCGGAACTTGTTTTGGCTAAGTTCTTTCTTTGGCACAGCGCGTTTAGCAAAGAGCTTTTGCCCACGTTGGATCGCCCCAGAAAAACGATCTCGCTCGCGCTCGGCTCGGGCGCGCCGAATTCGTCCGTAGCGGAGGTTAAGAATTTCGCTTCGACGTTAAAGTTTGGTCTCATTGCGATCTTTGATCTCGAATATCATTCTGACGGGCGCGGACTCTTTGCCGCTTACCCGCGCTAAATCTGTACACCGAATACAGTCCTCCCAAACTTTATGATGCCAAACCTCCTCTTTTGGCGCTATCTTAAATCCTAGCCGCTCAAAAAAAGAAGCGCGATACGTTAGCGTCAGAATATGCTCAAGCTCCAAGAATTTCGCCTCCTCGATTAGCTTTTGCGTTATCGCGCCGCCGATGCCTTTGCCTTGACGCGCTTTTGCCACCGCAAGCGATCTGATTTCGCCTAATTTTGGCGTGTAAATATATAACGCCGCAAAACCCGCGATCTCGCCATTTTCGCGCGCGATCGTATAGGATCTGATCATATTGGCGATCTCGTCGTCGCTTCTTGATAGTACTAAACCCTCGTCGATATACGGCTTGACCAGCTTTTGCATGGCGGGAATATCGGATAGTTTCGCTTTGATTAGTTCCATTTACGCTCCGATAATCGCTCGACGTTAAGGTTTGGTCTCATTGCGATCTTTGATCTCGAATATCATTCTGACGGGCGCGGACTCTTTGCCGCTTACCCGCGCTATTCGCGTTATTTCGTTGAACGTAATCTGTTCGCCGATGATCTTGCGCTTGTTGATTGGATCTTCTACGCGCGCGTTTCCTTTCAGCGTATAAACGCCTTCGGCGGGCAGATATACGATCTCGTCCGCTTCGCCTTTGTATTCCGCGCCGTCGTTGGCGGTTACGCTAAACGAGGACGCGCCTTTGGATTCAAACCTGCTAATTTCGCGCTCTTTTGTGAACGAGATCGTTACGCGATCGCCGCGCAAAATATCTTTGCCTTTGACGATTTTCACCGATCCTTCAAGCACGGTTCGCCCCGCGTTTTCGTCGGCAAAAAGGCGATCCGCGCTCGCCTCGATCGTATCGGCGCTGGCAAAAGCGAAAGCAATCGCAAGCAAACTAAAGATTCTTGTCATTGAAAACCGCCTTGATTTCATTCGCTCTGAAGGTTTTTTTCACAACGTCGGCGACGAAGCCAACGCCGTTCATAACGCCTTCGGAGCTTGTCGTCGTAAAAGCGCCGTCGCCCGTTATGATTTTGCTTTTGACGTTGTATTTAGCCGCCTGCGTTTTTAGCGTTCGCCCAAAGCTGTCCCAATAATAAACCTCGTTTGTTATAAACGCCTCGTCGCCTTTGATTACGCCCAAAACGCCCGATAATCCGTCCCGCGCTTCTCCGATCTGCCTTAAAGCTATCGGATAATCCAGCTCTTCGCGATCGTCAAAAACGCGCCCGCTTTGCGCGGTTAAAACGGCGGAGACGCTCTCTTTGTCGATCGCGTAGATTTGATAGTTGCTAAACTCTAATCGCGCCGTCGTTTTCAACTCGCCGCCTTCGCGGTTTTCGGGCGACAAGAAAAACGAGGCGATTAAACTAAGCGTCAAAAGCGCTAAAACGGCGATCCATATTTTCAATTAGAGCGTTCCTTTTAGGCTTGGAACGCCGATGATTCTGGGGTTTGGCGCAATCGCCGATCGCAAAGCGATCGCGAACGCCTTAAACGTCGCTTCCGCGATATGGTGGCGGTTAGAGCCGCGAAGCAGCGAAATATGCGCGGCGATTTTCGCGTTTAGCGTCAGGGCGCGAAAAAACTCTTCGGCTAATTCGCCGTCAAATTCGCCGATTTTGCCGTCAAGAGGCACGTTCCAGCTTAAAAACGCCCGTCCGCCGACGTCGATCGCGCACTGAACCGCCGCTTCGTCCAAAACGGCTACGCGATCGGCGAATCTTTCAATCCCCTCAACGGGATAAATCGCCTCGTTTAGCGCGAGCCCAAGCGCGATTCCAACGTCTTCCGCCGTGTGGTGTCCGTCTACAAACAGATCGCCCTCGCAGCGAAGCTCCAAATCGATCAGCGCGTGTTTGGCGAGCGTTTGAAGCATATGATCAAAAAAGCCCGCGCCCGTTTTGACGGCGTTTTTGCCGTTTCCAAACAGCTCCAGCGTGAGCGAAATATCGGTTTCGTTAGTTTTTCTGTTTTTGATAACCATCGCAAATCCTTTAAGAATCGCCCGCGACGAGGGCGTTTGGAAAGTCCAGCGAATCTTTGAAGCGCGTCGCCTCCTCTTTGGACTCGAAGCCGTCTATCAAAACGCGGTACAGATCCTCGCCGCCAGATTTGACCGTTTTGATCGACACGACGCGGTTCGGCGTTTTTTTCTGCGCGTCGTTTTTTAGGCGATTGGCGCTTTGCATGGAACGAAACGCTCCAAGCTGAACGACAAACGCGCCGCCCGTTTCTTTTGGCGTTTTCGCCGCGTCGTCGTCCTCTTGCGCGTCGCCGCCAAGCCGCGCCGCTATGTGCGCGTCGTATTCAAGCACCTCGATCGTAACGGGCGCGGTGCCCGTTTTGTCTAATCCGATCGCCTTGCCCGCCGTGTAGCTTAGATCGATTATCCGCCCCGCCACAAAAGGTCCGCGATCGTTGATTCGCGCTTTGACCCGCGCGCCGCTTTCGTTGTGCGTTACAAGCACGATCGTATTCATCGGAAGCGTTTTATGCGCGGCGGTGCCGGGCGCGTACATATTGTAAGTTTCGCCGCTCGCGGTCTTTTTGCCGTGAAATTCCGCGCCGTACCAGCTTGCCATGCCCGATTCTTTCCAACCGATCGGGCGAATTTGCGGCTGATAGCGCTTGCCGAGAGCCGAATAGCTCCTAAGCGTGGGATCGTGCATATTCGCCGCGCCGTCGCCCTTTACGGGATCTAAAGCGCGATAACCGCTTGCGTACGGGCTTGATCTCTCGCTCGGATAATATCCGATTACCGTCCCGCTACGCTGCTGATGTTTCGCGCTGCAGCCAACCAAAAGCGCGGCGCTAACGAGCGATAATAATAAGCCGCTCGCCCGCGTAAATCGTATTTTGTACGAGTCGGTTTGCATCTTTTAGCTCCGCTACGGAGATTTTGAACTTCCTTGCGATTGAATCGAGAGAATCGCCCTTTTGCACGACGTATTCGCTTGGCGCGGAGGCGGCGGCGACGCTTTGGCGAATCATCGGAATTATTAGCTGCTGCTTTTCTTTGATCGTTGAGCTTGTCAGGCGGTTGAAATCTTTGACCATATCCGTCGTTACGCCGTAACGATGCGCGATCGCGCTGAGATTGTCGCCTTTTTGCACGATATGAACGACGTAACGGTTATCGTTTGCGGCAAATTCGTAGTTTTGCTTAAACTCGGCTATTTTGTCGTAGGGCAGATAGATCGAGTAGCTTTTGCCCTGCGGCGGCGCAAATTCGTAGCGCAAAGCGGGATTTAACGCCCTTATGCTCGCCACGCTTGCGCCCGAAGCTCTGGCGATCTCCTGAAAAGTGGCGCCCGGCGCGACTTCTACGACAGCCATAGGATAAGACGATCCGCGATTTAGCAGATGTTCCACTCCCGCGCCCGTCATCAGGCTTTCGCTTTCGGCAAGCGAAGCTAGGGCAAGCACTTTTCTTAGGTAATTGCGCGTTTCATACGGCAAATACGCCTTGTTGGTTCTTGGATTGACGCTCATAAGCACTTCGAGATTGTCCGTTCCCGCTTGGGTGATCGCCCTTTTTAGCCGTCCTTCGCCGCAGTTATACGCCATAATGGCGAGCGACCATTTGCCAAATTGCGCGTGCAGATCTTTTAGATAGCGGATCGCCGCGTCGGTGGATTTGATCGGATCGCGTCTTTCGTCCGCGTAGTTATCGACTTTAAGCCCGTATCGCTTCGCCGTTCCCGCGACAAACTGCCAAATGCCCATAGCTTTCGCCGTCGAGTAGGCTTTTGGCTTGAAACTTGATTCCGCCATAGCCATATAAACCAACGCGGGCGGCAAACCCGCTTCGGCGATCTTTTGCTTGATGAGCGGCTGATAGATGTACGCATCGGACAAAATGCGTAGGAAAGCCTCTTGCTTATAAAAAGCGAAGTTGCTTTTCAAGGTCTGAAATTCAGGATCCTGCAAAAACGACTCGTCCACGTCCAAAGATAGCAACGTCGATCGATCGCGCCTGCCGTCGTTCGATTCGTACAGCGCCGCGCAGAGCGCTATACAACACGCGATTAGCGTAGTAACAATTCTAAACATATTCGTACCGCCCAAAAAATATCGCGGATTTTACCCGCATAGCGATTAAAAAGATAAAATACCCCATGCAAACGCCGTTATTAAATCGTCCGTTTCGGAGTTTAGTTAGGCTTTACCAGATAGTTTTCTCGCCGTTTTTCGGGCGATCGTGCCGCTTTTATCCAAGCTGCTCCAATTACGCGCTGTGGGTTTTGGAAAAGCGCGCCTTGCCGATCGCGCTGATCGCGATCGTTTGGCGCTTGACGCGCTGCAACCCGCTGTTTAAGGGCGGATTCGATTACCCTTCGACGCCCAGAGACAAAAACGCCGAGCGCAAATCGTTGATTTTTGTTAGCGCGTTGCGAAAAACGGATAAAATCAAATGGTTTATGATTCCAAGCGGCAATCGCTACATTTTGATAAAAGGACGCAAAAAATGAAAACGCTGGTCAAACCAATGGGGCGCGGCTATCAGACCAACTGCTATATTTTGATTAAAAATAATAGCTCAATCGTTATCGATCCGGGTATCGGCGCGATCGAGTGGATCGCCAAAAACGCGCCGAATCCGCTTGCGGCGCTTAACACGCACGGACATTTTGATCATACTTTTAGCGACGCGGCGGCGCAAAGGGAGCTGAAAATACCCGTCTATATTCGTCAAGAAGACGGTTTTATGCTCAAAAACGATTATTTCAATATGAATCAAGAGCCGTGCGAAGCCGATTATCTTGTCGCAAACGAGGAGCAAATCGAGATCGGCGAGTTTAGCTTCAGATTCGCGCATTTTCCCGGGCATACGCCCGGTTGCTGCATGATCGAAATCGACGAGTGCGTATTCAGCGGCGATTTCATCTTTGATCGTTGCGTTGGGCGATATGATTTTCCCGCTTCAAGCGCGCAAGATATGAAGCGATCGCTTAATCGGTTTATGGCGCTTTACGGCGCGGACGGCAAGGACGATCGCGCGATTTATCCCGGACACGGCGCGCCGACCTCGATTCAAAAAGCGCGATCGTTTCTACCGTATTTCATCGACGAGATCGTTTAACCAAACCAAAAGCATAAAACAAGTAAAATCACGAAAGTTTCTCGACATTAGGAGATTACATGCCGTTATTAGATAGCTTCAAGGTCGATCACACCAAGATGATCGCGCCCGCCGTCCGCAAGGCAAAAACGCTCGCCACGCCAAAAGGCGACGCGATTACGATCTTTGATCTGCGTTTTTGCGCGCCAAACAAGGAACGAATCGGCTCAAAAGCCATTCACACGCTAGAACACCTCTTCGCGGGCTTTATGCGCGAACATCTGCCGTCCGTCGAGGTAATCGATATTTCGCCGATGGGCTGTCGCACCGGTTTTTATATGAGCGTAATCGGCGAGCCAAAAGAGAGCCTGATCGTCGAGGCGTGGGAAAAAAGCATGTCCGATATATTGCAGGTCAAATCCAAAAGCGATATACCGGAGCTTAATAAATACCAGTGCGGCGCTTACGAGGCGCACTCGCTAAAAGGCGCGAAAAAGGTCGCCGCGATTACGCTTGAAAAGGGAATCGGCGTTATCGACGGCAAGTCGATCAAACTCGACAAAAAAACGCTCAAGCAAAAGACAAAAAAGTCTGGCGCGGGCAAAAAACAAGTCGCAAAGAAAGGAAAATAATGTACCTATTCACATCGGAAGCAGTCAGTCCCGGGCACCCCGACAAATGCGCGGATATAGTCGCCGACAGCGTCGTCGATTACCTTTTGCAACGCGATAGCTCCTCTCGCGTCGCCACGGAGGTATTCATCGCGGGCAAACATTTGGTGATTGGCGGCGAGGTCAAAACCTCCGTTCATATAACCGCCGACGATTACAAGCGCATAGCAAAAACGGCGATTGAAAAGATCGGCTACAACGGCAAAAGCGGCTTTAAGCGCGATCAAACGTTGCATCCGGACGATCTAAACGTCGAGGTTTACGTCAACAAACAATCGCCCGACATCTCTCAAGGCGTCGATCAAACTAGCGGCGAAACGGGCGCGGGCGATCAGGGCATTATGTTTGGTTTTGCCAGCGCGGAAGCCGCCGAATATATGCCCGCCGCGATCAGCTTCGCGCGCGGGTTGTGCGATCACGTTTATCGCTACGCGCTCCAAAACGGCGACAAACTCGGCGTCGATATTAAAACGCAGGTTACGATCGATTACGGTTCTAAAGACAACTTTATCGCCGCCAAACCGCAAAAGATTCATACGATCGTCGTTTCCGCGCCAAGCGTCGAAAGCCTGCATATCGACGAAGCGCGCAAGCTAATCAAAGGGCTAATCGACTCCTGCGGCGCGTTGCCAAAAGCGCTGTACAATCCAAACGACTGCATTATTCACATAAATCCGACGGGCAGATACGTCAATCACGGACCGCTTCACGATTCGGGGCTTACGGGGCGCAAACTAATCGTCGATAGCTTCGGCGGCTACGCGCCGATCGGCGGCGGCGCGCAAAGCTCCAAAGATTACACGAAGGTCGATCGCAGCGGGCTGTACGCGGCGCGTTGGATCGCCAAAAACATTGTCGCGGCGGGCTTGTCCAAAAAAGCGCTGGTGCAAATCGGCTACGCGATCGGCGTGGCGAAGCCCGTTTCGGTGAGCGTCGATACGCAATTTACCGCGATCGACGGCGTAAAAGACGAGGAGTTAAGCGCGAAAGTCGCCGAGCGTTTTCCGCTCACGCCAAATTGGATCGCCAAAACCTTCAATCTCGACAAACCAAGCGCGGACAATTTTCTCTACGCCGACGTCGCCGCGAGAGGACAAGCGGGCGCGGCGGATTATCCGTGGGAACAAATCGATCGCGACGGCTGGTTTGAATCGCTCAAACCGACCCCCTAACCATTACGAATTTTCTCGCCACACCCGCGCAAGCGCCCGCTTCCGCAGGAAGCGCGGGCGCGAAGGAAGGCGGGTATCAAAATTTAAAAGCCTTCGCAAACGCGGGAATGAGGGGAGGTTAGAGTTCGAGGGGGAGTTCGTTTGGAAAAAGAGGCGGTTTATTTGGCGAGATAGCGTTTAGCGTTAGTTGCGAAAATATCTTGCGCGAAAAAAGCGATCCGATTAAAAATATATTTTTAGGCGTTTCGACGTTTAGCGCGGATATAAATTTATCGGCGTTTCTAACCTCTCTTAACATTGCGTCGGCGCTTGATCCAGCGGCGATCAGATCGCATAGATCGCCCAAAAAACGCGCTAAACCTTCGCATAGTCCGTAAGCGATTAGCTCGTTTGGCGCGCCAGCGAGTTTATAGCTTATCGCGCCGCGCGTTAGCGCGATAAAATCAATCGAGTTTGCCGTTAGTTTATAATCGGCGCTTGGCGCTTTTAACGCGCCGCCAAAAGCGATATGTTCAAACATTTTTTCGCAAGAGTTGTTTAGGTTGTCGCTAACGCCGAGTATTAACCCTATTATCCCCCAAAGCGAGGCGATATTTTTAGGCGCGTTTTTGAGCGAAACGGCATTGATTGATTTTGCGATCTCGCCGTATTGCGCGCGGTAACTTGCGATTAGTTTCGCGCCGTTTTGATCGCGTTGTTCTATCGCCAGAAAAACCTCGTCGATCGACGACGGAAAATCGACCTTCAAAAGCTCGATCGCGCCGCTTTCGGGATTGTTGAAAACGACGTAATCGTCGTTATATAAGCTAAAGAAAAAACCAAGATTGGATTCGCTTTGCAAACCGCGCTCGTCTATCGCCGCGGCGAAAGCGCGAAAATGCGGCTCTTTGATCGCCAAAAACCGCGCGGCGTTTTGCGAAAGCCCAGCGCCGCTTATAACAAGATTTCTATCTTTCAGCGCGACAACTCGCAAACGATCGTAGCCGTTCAACGCGATCGCTTTAACGCCGCTTTTGGCAAGTTTTATCGATAAAAGATATAAATACAGATCGCCGGCTAACGCCACGCTAATTATACGCGGCGCCGTTGGATATTTGGCGCTAAAAATTATGTTGGTAGGAAGCCTTAAAATCGGTCGCTCCAGCGATCCTAACGCGCTAATATCCTCCTCGTTGGCGACGACGACGCTCGCTATAAAGCCTATATCGGTCGGCATAACGACGGCGCTTTCGTCGCAAAAGCGATCGGTTAGCGGCGCGATCGTATATTTGCCTTCGATTGCGACGCTTTCGCCGTTACGCAAACGCGCAAACGCTTCGTCGATCGGCGGCATATTATTAAGCGCGATCCGTTTGCCTATTTCTGGCGCAATCGTCCAATCGCCGCTTTGCGCGGAGAGCGCTTGGGTTTTTGGCGTAAAACCAATCGGCGTTTCGCATGGCGCGATCGCGCTCGCTTTTTCGATCTCCCATTGCTTTGCGACTTTGACGTTAACGGATCGCAAAAAGATCGACAGCGGCGCTTCGGCGGCTAACAGATCGCTAAACGCCCTAAGCTCCTCTTCTTCGCCCTTAACAAAAAGCGTTATTTTTTCGTTTGCTTTTACGATATAAAACTCGCGTTTGGCTTCGGCGGCTATGGCATATAGAAAATTTTCCAAAAGCGCGTTTTTGGAGACGTAAATAAACTCGTAAGCTAAGATCATCGCTCTTTTGAAAAACTTTCTTGCCCAAACTCGCGGGCTACTTGCGCGATCGTTAGGTTCGGCTCGATCTCCTCGACCGAAAATCCTATTTCTCGCAAATGTTTTATAGCGGTTTTTTCCATAACGATCGCGCCTTGTTGAACGCTCTCGCTAAGTTCCAAAGTCGTAGCCTCTATGCGCTCCGGAATTACGCCGATAATTTTTGTTCGCGGGCGATCGCCTAGCATATCCATCATCGCCAGCGTTTGAAGCATTTCCACCTCGTGCGCGCTACCCTGCCAATTCACGTTGCGCGGCATATCTTCGTAATCGAAAAAATAAACTTCGCCAACCGCCGCGTTATCCGCGCTGATACAGTCAAAAATGATCGCGTAATCGTTTTGCGCGATGATTGGCGTTAATAGTTGCGCCAGCGTGCCGCCGTCGACAATTTCGATTGTGTGTTCGGCGGACGAAAAGCGGTATTTGCGTTTAAGCAATCGGCTCAAATGCGCTCCGACGCCCTCGTCGGAAAACATTATATTGCCGATTCCAAGTAGCAGGACTTTCAAAAATTCAATGTTTCTTTTTGAATTTTAAGCCGCTCAAAATTGAATCCAGCGCGCCCTCTTTGCCTCTTAGCGAATTGAAAATCACCATATAAACGTGTATCGGCAGAAATATCAGCACAACCCACATCAAAACACGATGAATAATCCGCACGTTGGCAAGCCCGCCAAACAAGGCTTCAATGGGACGCATTACCCCGTAGATCAAGCCGCCAAGCCCGTCGTGATAGACGTGCGCGTAGAGAATTAACCCCGTTAGGCAAAGCAGAAAAAACACGGCGTAAAGCCCGCTGTACGCGACGAATTGAAGCGGGTTATACGCGCCTTTCAAGTTCGGATGTTTGCCCACAAGCAGATAATATTTAATCTGCGCGATCCACGTTTTGGGACTTAGCGCGTCGCCAAGCGAGGCGCGTTCCAGCTTCTCCGCCTTGTTTTTCGAGACGAAAAAGTAGTAGATCTTAAACAGCGTAATCGCGATCAACGCGAAACCGAAAATCTCGTGCCACATACGCATTCGCGCATTCAAGAACAGATTGGGTTCGCTTGAAATCGACGGCGAAACGAAAACCGCGCCGATGTAAAACCCCGTGATCGTAAGCGCGGCGATCGCCAAAGCCCTAGCCCAGTGAATCGCCCGTGTTACGCCCGTAAACTCGGTTTCCGTCTCTCTAATTTCGGCGCTCTCTTTTAACATATTCGCCTCCTTTAGCAAACTGCGCTATCGATCGCGGCTTTATACGATCCAAGCTCGACGCCGTTAGCGTTCATCACATGCACGGCGCACGCGATACAAGGATCGTACGAGTGAATCTTGCGGATAATCTCCAGCGGCTTTGAAAGATCGGCGATCTTTAGCCCGATCAGACACTCCTCGTAAGAGCCGCGCTGATTTTTCGCGTCCTTCGGCGAGGCGTTCCAAGTGGAAGGAACGATCGCCTGATAGTTTTCGATCGCGCCGTTTTTAATCCGCACCCAATGACTAAGCGTCCCGCGCGGCACGTGTCCGATATAGCGTCCCTTATACTCCTTGTTTTTGTCTATGGTATAGGTGGTATAGGTGCTTTGATCGGTTTTGAGGTTGGTGATAAGATTGTTGAACGCTTCAAGCGCGTTATCGGCGATCACCTTCGCTTCGATCATACGGCAGGCGGTGCGCCCAAGCGTGGAAAGAACCGCGCCGACGGGCAAACCCGTATCTTTCAAGAAGCCCTCCACGACTTTGCCGACTTTTTCGTTGCCTTTGGCGTAATTGACGACAATGTTCGCAAGCGGTCCGACCTGCATTGGCAAGCCGTCGTAACGCGGCGCTTTGATCCACGAGTATTTGCCCTTTTCGTCGATTAGCGGCGCCTTGATGCTTTTGCCCCCGCCGTCGATCGTGTCGCTTTCCTTGAGGCCCGTGTAGTTTGGATCGGTTTCGCCGTCGTACGGGTGCAACGCCGCGTCGTTTTTATACCACGATCTGGTCGCCTCTTCGGTGATTTTGCTCTCGTCGACTTCATGAACCTTGCTAATGTCGCCGTTTAGGATAATGCCGCTATCAAAGAGCCAATTGTTCGCGCCAAGCTGAAACTCTTTGAAGGTGAAAAGATTCGGCGTGCCCACGTCGCCTACGACGCTTGCTTCCGTCGCGTAAGCCTTGCCCGCCATTACCAGATCGGGATAATAGGCGCGGTTGATGAAATCCGCCGTCTCCTGAAACTTCACGAGATATTCGCCAAGCCGCGCGGG
>JAISMA010000190.1 GCA_031276985.1 Helicobacteraceae bacterium
TTACGCGGCATAAACGACGGCGTTTCGGATATAAAAAGGCTTACCGAATGGTTCAAGGGCGAAAACGTAATGATCAATCTGCTTGAATATAACCAAACCTCTAACGGCTTGGTAAAAGCAGCGGATAAAAAGCGACTGGAGTATTTCAGTAATAGCTTATTATCTCGCGGCATTGAGACGATCATAAGAGCCTCTCGCGGCAAAAATATAAAAGCCGCGTGCGGACAACTCGCCGCCAAATACAACGCGGACAAAACGCGATAGATTACGCCTTTCTAGCTACGATTAACGCGCTGCTTGTCGTGAAATCTTCGTCGCTAAGATTGGCGAACTCGGGCGCTAATCGCCGCCTATCGATTGAAATAAGTTTTTTGTCCGCGACGGTTTGTATATTAAGAATTTCAAAACCGTTTTGTTTGAGGAGTTTAAGATGAGTTGAAAGCGGTTCGCGGTTGATAGAGTACGGGCGAATATAGCGAATTTTGCGCCATCTATTTAACGAAATCGCCCAATGTCCGTTCCACTCAAAAGTTTCGCCGTGCGATCTGAAGTCGATCTGATGAGAACAAAGCCCGCCGCGATCCAAAATTTGCGCTTGCGCTTCGTAAAATTTTTTAAGGTTATCGACATGTTCTAAAACCGCTTGCGAGAATATGAAATCAGCTTTAGGAAGCGTTGCGGTATTTTCCCATGGAGCGACATAATTAATCTTGATCGCTTCGTCTTTTTCGCCGTTAAGAACCCGCACAATGCGATCGCTTCGGTTTTTGTCGTAATCGCAAAGTTTAATTAACTTATCTAATAGCGCTAATGCGCCATCGTTATCGCTATAGGAATAGGCGTCAAACGCATAATATTCGCATGCTCCGTCTAAAAGCGCGCAAAGCCCAGATCCGATAGTATTTCCTGGTCCGAATTCCGCTACGCGTAGCGGAGTTATTGGCGACGCAAATCGTTTATAGGCTTCAATGTGCGTTTGCCAAACGCCTTTGCAGTAGCCGGCGTTATTAGTACCTCCCCCCCCAATAAATAACGATCCGCTTTTTGGCGAATAGTTTGGATTGATTTGTTTAAGCGCGTATTGCGCCGTTCTATACGCGTTTCTGGCTAAATTAAACAGTATAAAACGCATTTTGGCGGCATTCATTTTTTTCCTTTATAAAATTAACATAGCGTCGCCGTAGCTGTAAAAGCGGTAATTATTCGCGATCGCCAGCTTATACAACTCTTTTGCTTTTTCAACGCCAACAAGCGAGCAAACAAGCGTAAAAAGCGTGGATCGCGGCAGGTGAAAATTGGTTAATAAAGCGCTAACGCGACGCGGCGGATTATTAGGATATAAAAAGAGATCGCACTCGCCGCTAATTTGGCGCGTTCTTGCGTAATACTCGATCGCTCTGGCGGCTGTAGTGCCAATTGCTAGTATAGGCGCGTTTGAATCGATTAACGTTTTTGCGTCGTCGCCGATTTCGTAGCGCTCAAAGTGCATTTTGTGATCGCGTATATCGTTTGTTTCAATGCCTTTAAACGTGCCAAGTCCAATATGCAACGTAATTTCCGCCCATTTATAACGCGATCTAACGCGCTCTAAAAGCGGCGGATCAAAATGCAAAGAGGCGGTCGGCGCGGCGACGCTGCCAAAGACTTTCGCAAAACAACTTTGGTATCTATTTGCGTCGCGATCGTTTGCCTCGCGTTTGATGTACGGCGGTAGCGGCGTTTTGCCAATCTGTTCTGCAATCTCGACAAGGCGTGAAAAAGTTATAGCTTCGTTGGATTCGTAAAATTTAAGAAGTCTAGTTCCGTTATCGTCCGCGCTTAAAACTTCGGCGCTTAGATCGCGATCGAAAAGTAGACGGGTTTTAGCGCGGACTTTGCCTTTTATTAGCGTTAATACGCCGTCTTTAGTTTCTCGCGTTATCAGCGCTTCAACCCTGCCGCCGCTTATTTTTTTGCCTAAAAGCCTAGCTTTGATTACTTTGCTGTCGTTGAAAATAACCGCGTAATTTTGCGGCAGAAAATCGCATAAATTCGCCGCGATAGATTGCGTTACGCCATCCGATTTGCGATCGTAAACAAGCAGTTTCGCGTTGGAGCGCGGCTCGATCGGCGTTTGCGCGATTAGGTTTGAAGGCAGATCGAAGTCGTAATCGGCTAATAAAACGCTCAACTTTGCGTTTCTTTATCGGCGTGATTAGCGGGATTGACAATCCGCGCAATCAAAATTGAAACCGCGTATAATAAAATCATAGGAACAGCCATTAAAAACTGCGTTAATACATCCGGCGGCGTTAAGATTGCGGCGATAATAAATATAATCACAACCGCGTAACGAAAAAAGCCTTTAAGCGATTCGTCGTCAATCAGTCCGATTTTCGCCAAGAAAAAACAAACGACGGGCAACTCAAACGATAATCCAAACCCAAAAATAAGTTTAAGAAAAAAGCTAAGATATTCGCCTATGCTAATCATCGAGGTTACTATATTTTCGCCAAAATTAACGAGATACTTAAACCCGTACGGAAAAACCACGTAATAGGCAAACGCCGCGCCAAGCAAAAACATAATAGTCGCGCAGATCACAAACGGCGCGGCAAAACGTTTTTCGCTGGCGTAAAGTCCTGGCGCGACAAATGCCCAAATCTGATAAAACACGATCGGCAGACACAACAAAAGCGCCGCGAAAAAACTAACGAGAACCGCCGTTAAAAACTGCTCGCCCATTTTATAGGCGATCACGTTACCGTTTTCGCTTAACGCATCTTTAAGCGGCTGACTAATCCACTCCAAGATCGGCTGCCAAAAAGCAAAACATATAAAAAAACCGATCAAAAGCGCGGCGACAATCTTAATAAGTCGGCTTCGCAACTCCGCGATATGCGGTTTAAGATCCTCAAGCATTTTTTATCTCGTTCTCGGTTTTTTTAACGGTTGAGCTTAGATCGCTAAACAGATCGCGGACTTCGCGGGAAGTTTCGTCCAATTTTGGTTTATCAACCGCGCTTGAAGCCTCTTTTGCGAGTTTTTCTTTGTACTCCAGCGCGTCGGATTTTAGCTCGCTTAGATTGATCTCCTGATCGAAAGCGGTTTTGGCTTCCGTTAAATGCTTTTTGACGGCGCGAAAAAATTTAGCCGTTTTCACCATAGCTTCGGGCAGTTTTTCCGGTCCTAAAAAAATAATCGCCACAACGGCTACAAGCAAAAGCTCGCCAAGCCCCATTCCAAACATCCGCTATCCTTTATCGCGGCTGATTTTATACTATGCGCGCTTGAACGCCGTTTCGTCCAAGCGCGATCTTTGCAAAAACGAGAACGCCTACAGCCCGATCTGCTTGAAATGCGCTTGCGGCGCTTTGCACACGGCGCACGCTCCGGGCGCTTTTTTGCCGCGATGAACGTGTCCGCAAATGTCGCAGACCCAAATCTCTTCGC
>JAISMA010000219.1 GCA_031276985.1 Helicobacteraceae bacterium
TTGTACGCCATTGCGATAAACAGCAGAATAAACACAATTGCCGCCGCAACGATAATGCCCCACATTGAGCCCTCCTAATTTTGACCGCGCTTATTCTGACACGCGCGCGCTTAGTTTACAAAACGGCGTTTGAAAAAAATAGATAAACTTACGGCGCTAAAACAAATCAAGGAAAATTTATGGCGTTAAACCAAGCGCAGGCGGTTTTCGCCGCGTCGATCGCCGAAAAGCTGGCGTTGTCGAAAAAGACGATAAACGCCTTTGCCGAAGTTGATCGCGCGCCGTTTATTCCGAGCGGTTTGGAGCGAATGACATACTCGTGCGACGCGCTGCCAATGGGAGCGAATCTGCGGCTTTCGTCGCCGTTAACGGTCGCTAAGATGACGGCGGCGCTGGACGCGGATCATGCCGACGGGGTTTTGGAGATTGGCTGCGGGAGCGGTTATCAGGCGGCGATACTTAGCCGTATTGCGCGGCGCGTTTTTACGATCGAGCGAATCGAGAGGCTGGCGATCGAGGCGAAAGCGCGGTTTAAGGCGCTGAATTACCTTAATATCAACGTTCGTTTTGACGACGGGCATAACGGCTGGAAAACTTACGCGCCTTTTGATCGGATACTGCTTAGTTGCGAAACGGAAGCGATCGCGCCGCCGCTTTTGGAACAGCTTGCGATTGGCGGCGTTTTGGTCGCGCCGATCGACGGGCGAATAACGCGAATCGTTAAGCGCCAAAGCGGTTCTTTAGCCAAAGAAACGCTGGATGATTGCGCCTTTGTGCCTATGCTGCGCGGCGTTGAAAAAGAGCGCCGCTAACGTCGCCGCCCATTTGCGTAGCGCTCGCGCCCTCTTGCGTCGTTCCCGCGTCTCTCTCCGTCATTCTGCGCGAAGTCGCAGAATCTATTCTCTAACAAATAGGGTTTTAAGATTTTTTCAATCAAAAAGCGCCCGCTCGCGTTGTTTTGCGTTTATCGTCGTGGCAAAAAGCGCGGATCGTTTGAATAATCGGCGCGAGGTCGTTAATTTTCGCCGCTTAAAAGCCGCTTGGTTAATCGCGGACGTTTGTTGAGCGCTAGAGCCAGAGAGCCAAAACTCGATTGAATGCGTTTCTCAAGAACGCGATCGTCGCAGCGATCAATAACCGTCGAGTAAAGTTTTTTGGCGCATGCTAAAACAAATAAATCCGTTAGCGCGTCTAAGTTAGCCCGATAGCGATCGATATCTAAATTGCCATGCAACGTTTTTCCTTTTGTATCGGGTATTTGCGAGACGCAAATTACGCGATCGCCAAATAACTTTTTAGCGTAGTTTTGAACTTCAAAACTATCCGTGCATAGCGCGATTTTTCGGTTTATATTAGCGCGATCGCTTAGCGTTTGCAAAAAAGGTTTATAGTCGGTTTGGTAATCGCTGTGGCGAATATGTACCGCGTCGTATTCGCCTAACGCTTCAACTATTTGCGATATATGCGATCTAACTTTTGGCGCTAATGAAAGTATGTAAAACGCATTGATTGCGCCTTTGGTGTTTCCAGCCTGTTCTTCTACGAGAATCGCCTCGTTATAAGACCTGTTTTTGTTAAAAGTTATAGGCGATTGCGTATCGCAATAGACAAAATTAAAACTCCGATGATCAAACTCCGAGCGGTAATCGATAATATCCTCGCTTAGAAAGCGCGGGTAACAATCAAACGGCGGGCTTAAAAAGTCTATCTTGCCGAACCTGATCCACTCTCTCTCTCTCTCTCTCTCTCTCTCTCTCTGATTGCGAAATATCTACTAAAATCGTCCAAAAACCCGCCTCTTGTTCCGTCTATGTAAATAACGCGGTTATAACGAAGCGCATAACTAGCGCAACGATCGATTCTGCAAAGCATATTGGTAAGCCCGCCGCGAGGACGACAAAAAACAAACTTTTCACTATTAGACGGCGGCGTTTTTACGCCAAACAAAGACAAAACGGAATGATATGTATCCATAAAAGCCAAGTAGCTAGGGGCGCTTTCGTTGCGGTAGTCGCCAAAAATGAAATAAAGCCGTTTGGCAAAACTCCGCGCAGCGCGAGCGTAGCGATACATAATATAAATCAGCGCAAACGCCGCAAAACGCGCTATTTTCTTTCGCAATTATTTGCCCTCCCGTCTTTGGCGGCGCATTATACAAACAACCGCCTGTCAAAATAACGACGATTGCGCCGATTGAAGCGGCGGGAGAAAAAATGCGGTGGATTTGCTTGTCGGCGCTATTCCAAAGGTCGATAGAACTCTTCGGAATTGGTTTTCGCGTACCCTTTTGGAAGCGCGAACTCTTCGGACGCGACGCTTTTTTGCTCCGCTTTCACAACCGCCGTTTGTATCAGTCCGCCGCCAGGATCGCGCTCGATCGTTTTGATCGGATAGCCTTGCTTTATCAGACCTATATATTCGTCGCTAAGCTCGATGCGCGTTTGATCGCTTGTCGCAAACGATCCGCTTAGCCACAGCATTATCTCGTTTAATTTTTTTGGATCGATTTCGTTATAAGCGGTTAGTTTCGGCGCGATAAACAGCTCTTTTTTCGGTTCTCCGTTTGCCAAAATCAGATATTTTTCGCCGCTAAAACCGCTTGCGACGAAGCGTTCTTTAAGTTTTTTTATCAAGATTGTTTTATCTTCTTCAACCGCGCCTGCCGCGCCAAAAATATTATCCTCTTCGTTCATTTCGCTCATGGCGTTTTTACGCAGCTCCGCCGCAACCTCGTCGATACGTCCGCCAAAATAGCTCTTATCGCTGTCGCGCACGAAATAAACCGTTTCTTGTTTCAGGTCGATAATCAGCGTTTCGCCTTTGGTTTGTTGCTTGTAACGTTGAGAATCTATCGTAATGCGGCTATGGGATTTTTCGCCGACGGCGTAATTTGTCGTCTCCTCGATTATCCAGCCGCCTTCGAGATCAAGCGCGACCGATAGCGCCGCGCCGCAAGCGAGCAAGCGCATACTTCAACCTCCCCTTTAATTAAAGCCGAATACTTTAGCGACTTTCCGCAAAAAGATCAATAGTCGCAACTTTGCGAATCTTGAAACTCTTGCGGTGAAAAGGCGTCAAACCAAACCGTCCAATCGCCTCCAAGTGCGCTTTCACGCCGTAACCTTGATGACTTGCAAAGCCGTATTGCGGATAGTTTTCCGCAAGCGACAAAAGCGCGCGATCTTTGGCGGTTTTGGCGAGTATGCTCGCCGCCGCGACCTCCGCAACGCTTGCGTCGGCTTTGACAAGCGTTTCCACGCCCGCGACGCCGTACGCGCAAGAGCCGTCGTATAGGTAACGATCGGCTTTGATCGCGGATTTAATCTCGATTAGTCCAGATCGCAAACACGCGCTCAAACCGTTTTCGTCGATTGCGGCGGCGTCAAACATAACGACGTGAAAAACCGCGTTTGTCTTGATGATTTCGGCTAACTCGAAACGTTTTTTCGCGCTTAACTTTTTGGAATCGTCCAGATCGTCGATTTTAGCCGCTAACACCGCGCCCGCAATCGCCATTGGTCCCGCCAAACACCCGCGCCCCGCTTCGTCGATTCCGCACAGGATCATTGATTTTCGTCGCCGTTTGCGCCCGCCGCGTCGTCGATAATTTTGACGGGCGTTTGCTCGCCCCACGCGTCTTTGATCGTGATTTCGCGCAATATCAACGCGCCGTCTTTTATTATGAAAATCGCGCGCGGTTCGTAAGAGGGATTGTAAAACAGCTCAAAGGCGTTATCTTGCGCGATTTCAAACTCGATCTTGCGCGAAAAATCGCCGTAAAACGATCGCAAAAAGCCCGAAACGCTTTGATTTTCCTCGTTGTAAACCAGATCGCTCAAGCGCGGATCGCCCCAATAGATCGACAGCGCTTTTTCCAGCGCGGCGAGTCGTTTTTCATCGAAACTTTCGCGCCCGATTGTCTCGTCGCTTGAGATCGCGCCGCCATATTCGCGCAAAGCCAATTCGTCGGCTTGTCTTGCGATCTCCTCAAAACCGATCGCGTTTGGATCAATCGCGCTGAAAAGCTGCAGCTTTGTCGAGGCGCAAGCGATCAGATCGCCTTTGAAGGCGATTGCGTTTATGCCGCCCGCGTTCGTTTGAAAATTATGCGTCTCCTCGCCGCGAGCCAAATCCCAAAAACGCGCGATCATATCGTCGCCGCCGCTGGCAAGCAAGCCGTTTTCCGCCGCGATAGCGCGTATTGCGGCGGGCGCTTTGAAAATCTTTTTCTGCGCGAAACGCGCCAAATCCCAAACGCGAATCGTTCCGTCCGCGCCGCCCGAAAAAATTTCGCCGTTTTTCGCCGCAATCGCGTAAATCTGCCCTTTATGCCCTTTGAGCGTTTTTACGAGCTTGCCGTTTTGGAGATCGTAGATTTTAATCAGTCCGTCCGCGCCGCCGCGAACGATATGGTTTTGCGTTATCGCAACCGCGTTGATCGCGCCGCGCCCGTCGCTTATTTGGCGAATTAGCCCGCCGTTTTTGGCGTTCCATACGCGAATAACGCCGCCGACGTCCGCGCTAACCAGCGTTTGCCCGCTTAGCGCAATCGACGCAATCGGCTTTACGTGTCCCGAAAAAAGGCGGATCTGTTTGCCGCTTGAAACGCTCCACGCCCTGATCGTCCGATCGGCGGACGCGCTAAAAACAACCGCGTCGTCCTCGCCAAACGCCACCGCCGTTACCTTGTCGGCGTGTCCTGAAAATTCGCGCGTTATCGCGCCGCTCGCGCTTTCTTGCAGCACAACGCGCTTGTCCCAATCGCCGCTTAATATCCGGTCGCCTTCGCGCGAAAACGCGACCGCGCTAAAAAGCGACGATACGCCAAATTCGGCGATGGTTTTATCGGCTCTTGCCTTCCAAACGACTTGCGGCGCGGGCGTTTCGACCGCCATGCTTAAGTCGGTTTCCACGATCGCGCTCTCTTTTGAAGCGCACCCCGTTAGCGCCGCGATCAGAGCTATGTAAATTATCGTTCTCATGGGCTTACTTTATCACACTTTTCGTTGGATCGATCTCCCAAAAAAAGTCGATCCATTCGTCGCTTTCTCGCGCGAAAAAATCGGCGCGTATCGACGCGGACGGTTTTTGAAACAGCGCCGCCGTTTTGAAAACCGTCGCGGGATAGCGATCGCTTAGGGCGCTTAAAACGGCTTTCATAGTTTCGCCGCTGTCGATAATTTCGTCGACGATCAGCGCGTATTTAACGCCGCTAAGATCGGGCGCGTTTTGTATTTGCGGCGCGGATAGTTTTTCGCGCCCCGAGTAACTAACGGCGCGTATCAGCGCGACGTTACGCATATCTAACGCCATAGCCAAAAAGTGCGCGAAGGTAAGTCCGCCGCGGCTAACGGCGATTACGCAGTCGATTCGCTCCGCTTTTAAGCCGATCGCTAGCGCTCTTAAATCGGCGATAAACGCGGCGTAGTCGTAGTATCGTTTCAGCGATCGCTCCTTTTTACCGCAAAGCATAACAAAAATTGGCGATAATTGCGTTTAACAAACAATAAGGAGCGGCAATGAGATTCGTCATAACTGCGTCCGCTTTGATTTTCGCCCTGTCGTTTTCGGGTTGCGCGGCTTTGTTAATCGAGCAGGAATGGCTTGATTCGGGCTTTAGCGCCGAGGATTACGATCGGACGAGAACGTGGGTCGAGCTTAAAGTCGCGCCGAAAGAGGCGAAGGCGTGGGAGGAAGCGGGATTTGTTCCAAGCTACAAAGACAGCCAAACGGAACGAATCAAACGACACAAAAATATGCCGAACAACTTGATTTTTGATCATGGTCCAAACGTTTGGCGGCAAAACGGATTTAGCCAAAAAGAGCTTGGCGAGGCGCTTGAAAGCGGGATTCCCTCGTCGCGTTTTAGCGCGTTCAAGCCTAGCGCCATTAAAGAGCTAAAGCGCATGCGTATTCCGCCCAAAGAGTGGCGTTATTATCTGGCTTCCTCCAATTCCCAAACCAAAAACTACGATCTGAACGCCGTTAAGAGCTTAAGATCGGCGGGGCTATCGGGCGAGCAAATCAACGAATGGCGAACCGCGAAGCGCCAAAACGAAGGCGGCTGGACGCAAGAGGAGGCGATCGCGTGGATCAAAGCGGGCGTTAAAACGCCTAGCGAAGCGGTCGAAGCCGAACGCGGCGGCTACTCTCCGAAAGTCTGGTCGGCGCTCAAAGCAAGCGGCGTGTCGGAAGCGGATTGGAGTTACTGCATAAGCAATGGGCTTTCGCCGCAAGCGGCTAAGGCGTGGGCGGACGCGGGCGTTAAATGCACGCGATCGACGCCAAAAGCGTATATTAACGCGAAACTTTCCCCATCGCAGGTTAAGCCGTGGGCGCGATCGGGCTTTGACGCGACGAGCGCGATAGCGTTTATCAAGCGCGGTTTTAAGGCGGACGAAGCCAAAAGCTGGCTGAAAACCTTTAGCGTCGATATTATTACCATAAGCGAGATAGCCGCGTGGAAACAAGCCTCGTTTACTCCTAGCGAAGCTAAAAAATGGCGCGATCTCACCAAAACTCCAAGCGTCGCCAAAGGTTACAAAAACGCGGGCTTGACAAATAATCGAATTACGCAATTGCTAATCAATAACAACGTAGCGCCGTCGGCGGCAAAAGGCGAATATAGAAAGATATATGGCGCGTGCGGTTTGGATTTCGCTTCCGATCGCGTTTTTTTGACGCAAGCGCCTTCGTCGTGGGGCGACGCAAAAACCTATGAATCGATCGGCAAGTGCGTTATCCCCGCCGGTTTTAGCCTTTTTAGAGTGCTGGGAAATAACGGATTTCTTTATAGAATC
>JAISMA010000028.1 GCA_031276985.1 Helicobacteraceae bacterium
TCGGTAAAACCTTTTCTAAGCGTTTCATGCTTGACCTTATTTATCCTATGGATGTAATACGGCTCAAATTGCTCAAATTCGTCGCCAAACCGCGTAACTAAAAAATCTTTCATATAACGTAAATTATTGAGCATATCTAAGCGCAGATTCAATTTTGCGACTTTATTGCGGGTCATAGAGTATTCATGTATAAAATAATGATAAAGAGCCTGATTTATATGCTCGATTTTTTCGAAATAAAAATATGCTTGAGTCATTATATAATTGTCTTCGTGTCCGCATCAATCTTTAGGGAAATCGACCTTATTATAAATATCTTTTTTTACGAGTTTATTCCATAAAACCACATGTATTGGAAAATGCCCGTTGATAATCCTTTTAATCGCTTCTATTTTATCGCAAGATCCGTCCGCCCGTTTTAATATCCGCTCCTGTTCTTTTTCTTCGTAATAATCGCAATAAACCATATCCGCGTCAGTCGGAACGGCTTTAGAATACAGCGCGGCGATCATTTGCGGCTCTATCCAATCGTCGCCGTCGATGAACAAAATATATTCGCCCAAAGCGGCGTCAAGCCCTATTTTTCTAGCGTATGAAGCGCCTTCGTTTTGCGAATTGTGCATAACGCGAACGCGACTATCAAGCAAAGCAAATTCGTCGCAAATCGCGCCGCTTGTATCGCTCGATTTGTCGTCGACTAGCAAACACTCAAAATCGCAAAACGTCTGCGCCAAAACGCTTTCGACGCATTTGCGTAAATATTTCTCGGCGTTATAAACGGGTATGATCGCCGAAACTTTTGGTTTTGATATAGCGTTATTCATAAATAATTCTAATGGTTTTGCCGATTAAATTTATTGCGATCTCGCAATAGGCTTAAAGCGGAGCTTATAGATAGTCCCCCCCCCCCCCCGCAAGGCTCGTAACCAAAAGAGCGAATCGACGCGGAGGAGGAGCGCGTCATTTCACTTTTTCCACATATTCGCCGCTGACGGTATCGACTCTAATCAGATCGCCTTCCAACACGTGATAAGGCGTTTGAACGATTACGCCCGTTTCCAATTTTGCGGGCTTTTTGCTACCCGCGCTGGTATCGCCTTTGAAATTCGGCGGCGTTTCGATCACTTTAAGCTCCACGATTTGCGGCGGCTCAATGCCAATGGGCTTGGCGTTGTGAAACTGAACGGTTACTTCCGTGTTTTCCACAAGCCAATTAGCCGTTTCGCCCACCTGATCGGCGGTGAAAGCGTACTGCTCGTAATTGTTTGCGTCCATAAACTGAAAATGTTCGCCGTCTTTGTACAGATATTGCATTTTCGCTTCGGTGAGATCGGGCTTTTCCGCCTTGTCGCCCGCGTGAAAGGTTTTTTCAATCACCCGCCCGTCCAGCAACGACTTAATCTTGGAGCGCACAAACGCCGGTCCTTTGCCCGGTTTAACGTGCTGATACTCCACGATCTTATACGGAACGCCGTCAAGCTCTATCTTGAGACCTTTTTTCAGATCGCCCATTGAATACGTCATCTTTGCTCCTTTTATAATTCGGCGTACGAAACTTTGATCGCTTCAGGTAGCGCCGCGAGAGCCTCAAGCACAACCTGCGAAACGTCGTTATCCACGATGATTAACGCCATTGCCGCGCCAAACGAATCGCGCCCTAAGCGAAAATCGGCGATGTTAATCTGATGATTGCCAAGTAGCGTGCCGACTTTGCCGATCACGCCCGGTACGTCGTTGTTTTTGAATAAAATCATCTTGCCTTTTGGCGAAACGTCCATATCAAAGCCGTTAACATCCACAATTCGCGGGCTTTCGTTGCCAAACAGCACGCCCGCTATATACACGCTTTCAACGTCGTCGCTCACGCGCACGGTTACAAGGTTTTTGTAGGGTGATTCGCCTTCGTCTTTGCGCGTGGAAATGTCCAAACCGCGCTCTTTGGCGACAAACGGCGCGTTGACGTAATTGACCTTTTCGGCGATCGATTTGTTGAGCGCGCCGACCGCCGCGAATACGCCGAAAGATTCCAAGAAATTCGCCGCCTCGCCGCTTGCGCTAACGCTAATGGCGCGTATGGAGCTTTTTAGCGTTTGCGCGGCTAAGAACGCCATTCGCTGCGTAAGCTCGCAATAGCCGACCGCCCACGCGGGCATAGCGCCCTCTTTAATCGGCAGATTCAGCGCGTTTGGATAGCTCACGCCGCGCAAAGCCTCCAGCGCGTTTTGAGCCGATTCCACGGCGATGTTGATCTGGCTTTCGATCGTGTTTGCGCCAAGGTGCGGCGTAACGGAAACGTTTGGCAGATCAAGCAGCGGATTGTCCGTGGCGGGCTCTTTGGAAAACACGTCCAATCCCGCGAAACGCACCTTGCCCGATTTGAGCGCCGCCGCGAGATCGGCTTCGTTGTACAAGCCGCCGCGCGCGACGTTGATCAGTATTACGCCGTCTTTCATTTTGGCGATCTCTTTTGCCGTGATGACGTTTGTCGTCTCTTTGTTTTTCGGCGTGTGGATCGTGATGAAATCGCACGCGAGAATATCGTCGAAACTCGCCGCGTAGGTCATTCCAAGCGAAGTTACCTTGCTCGGCTGAATGTACGGATCAAACGCCACAATCTCCATGCCAAACGATTGCGCGCGAATAGCCACTTTCGCGCCGATATTGCCAAAGCCTATCACGCCAAGCCGTTTGCCCATAAGCTCCGTGCCGTACCAATTTTCGCGCTTCCAGACTCGCTTTTCTTTTAGCTCGTCGTGGGCGCAGACGAAAGATCGCGCCGAACAGACGAGATGACACATGGTCATCTCCACCGCGGCGATCGTATTGGCTGTCGGCACGTTCATCACGATAACGCCGCGCTTGGAACACTCCTCTATATCGACGTTATCCACGCCGACGCCAGCGCGAATAACGTATTTGAGCTTTTTCGCCGCGTCCAGAAACTTGACGTCTACAGGCGTAGAGCTTCGCGTAATCGCAAGCTCCGCGTCGCCAAGACGCGAATAAAGCGCGTCCTTTGGCGCGTCGTAAGCGACGTCGAGATCGATCTCTTTGGCGTCTTTTAATATCTTGATTCCTCTGTCGTGAATGTGATCGCA
>JAISMA010000016.1 GCA_031276985.1 Helicobacteraceae bacterium
AAACCAGCGCGTTGGCGCTAATCATCTCGCTTACGGTCAAATCCGCCCCAAAACGCTTAACTGTGGCGCGAAAAGGCGGATCGCTCCAGCCCGCAAGCGGCGCTAAAACGAAACGCTTCCGCGTGAAATCAAATCGCGCGGTCAATCAGCGAATCGAGATTTGGCGACAATCCCGCCTCTTTCAGCGCAAAATAAGATTTGAAAGCCAGATACTCGTCGCTCGCGCTTGAATCCAGAATCTCTTTTGCGTCGTCCTGTCTTTCAAGCTCGATATTTATGTACAGCCACGCGCTTTGCGCCGACTCAAATACGTTTTTAAGTTGCGCGAAAAGCTCCAGCAACGCTTCGGGCGAAACTCGCTCTTTCATAATCCGCGCCAGCGCGACAAACTCTTTTTCCGTAAATGAGGCTTTGCTAATCAGATCAATAATTTCGCCCGTTTCAAACTCCATGCTTTGAATCGGCGCGCGATAACGCGCAAGCAGATTAAGCGCCGTTCGCGCGTTTATTTTCGTATCGGCGCGCAAAAACCGCTTCTTTTCGCCGTATGTCGCGTAGGTCTCCAGAGCCTTGTAATAGACTTCGCTTCCCGTTTCGCTGGCGGATAACAGCTCTTCGCTTACTTTCGGATCGCTCTTCATTTTTATAAGCTGAAAAGCCACCCAAACGGGACTATTTTTAACGAGCTTAAGATCGCCTAAATCCGCGATTTCGCCCTTTTCGAGTTTTGCCAATACATCCAAAATCGCGTCAAGTTCGTTGTCGCCCGTTTTTTCGGCGTTTGATCGCGGTTTAAGCTGCGAATCGGACAGCAAGCGCCCGATCGCCGCCAATTCGGGACGCTTGAGCGAGAGCGCGTTTGTCTGCCCCAAAAGCGCGTTAATCACAAGTTTTTTCAGCGTTTTGAAATCTTTTTCCAGCGCCGATTTCGCAAAAAGCGCCGCCGTCGCGTAAAAGGCTACGTGCGAAAACGACACCAAAAACACGATCAGCGCTGGCAACATAGCCCAAACGGCGATCGGAAGCGTATAGCTCTCCTCGCCGATATGCGCGGCGTAATCGGAGCTATCGTTGATATATATGAAAATCCCTAGCGCGACTATGAGTAAGCCCGAAAATAATACGTAGCGTTTAACGTGCATTGCGTTCCCTCGAAAATACTAAGGCGCTATGATAGCGTTTTATTTATGATACAAGCGCTTAATTTTTGCTTCGTCTTCGCTTTGAAACCGCTTAAGCAAGTAATCGTCCATTGGATACAATCCTAGCTTATGAATCAAATAGGCAAAGGCGTTTAATGCGATCGGCTCAAGTTTTTGCGAAAGCGCGTTTGCTCTGCGCGGCGCTTTTTGCGTTTATTGTGGCGGGTTGCGCGGCGACGATACCCATTGACGATAGCGCTATCGCGGGCGGCAAAATAGCAACCAAGATCGCCGCGAGCGCCGATAAAAGCCTCGCGCTTGATCGCGAGGGCAAAGTTTGGGCTGTCGGCTCAAACAAATACGGGCAGTTGGGGCTTGGCGATGAGCATAGACAATCAACGTTTGCTAAAGTCAAAAGCCTAGCGGATAAAAAAATCGTCGAGATCGCGGCGGGCTACGGCGTTAGTTTCGCAATCGACGAAACGGGCGCGGCGTTTGCGAGCGGTCTCAACAACTTTGGTCAATTGGGACTTGGCGACGCGAAAAACCGCGATAAATTCGAGCGAATAACGAGTTTGGCGAGCAGAAAAGTCGTAGCGATCGCGGCGGGCGCGGATCACGCGATCGCGCTTGATAGCGAAGGCAGAGTTTATGCGGCGGGACTCAACAACTTTGGTCAATTAGGACTTGGCGACGCGAAAGATCGCGACAGATTCGAGCTGGTAACGAGTCTGGCGGATAGAAAAATCGTTGCGATTGCGGCGGGTTACGATCACTCTTTCGCAATTGACGAAACGGGCGCGGCGTTTGCGAGCGGCTGGAACGCGCGCGGGCAACTTGGGCTTGGCGACGCGAAAGATCGGTCAGAATTTGTCGCGATTGGCAGTTTAAGCGCCAAAAAAATTGTGGCGATAGCGGCGGGCGATCATCACAGCGTCGCGCTTGATAGCGAAGGCAGAGTTTATACGGCGGGCTTTGGCATACACGGGCAACTCGGACTTGACGAAGAGCTTAGAAGCGCGGTTTTTGTCGAGGCGCTCGGCTTAAACGGCGCGAAAATAGCGGCGATAGCGGCGGGCGGTTTTCACACGTTCGCGCTGGATAGCGACGGCAAAATGTGGGCGACGGGATTTAACGGCGGCGGCGCGCTTGGACTTGGCGACAGGAGCGATCGGCGCGTATTCGTCAAATCGGACGCTTTGAGCGGCTACGGCTTGTACGAGCAAATAACCGCGGTTGCGGCGGGCGCGGATCACACGATCGCGATTTATAGCGGCGGATACGTCTTTGTTTGCGGCTGGAACTACGAGGGACAGTTGGGGCTTGGCGAAAATCGTCTAAACGACTTTGCCCTAGAATTTGAACAGATCGGTCTTTTGAGGTAGCTATCGCGCTATGATCGCAAGCGAAAAAGGATTGTTATGAAAAAAGCTCTTTTGTTGGCGACGATGTTTCTGTTTGCCTTGATCGCGACAGGTTGCGCGGCGAAAACCGAAAAACCCGTTGAAACGCGCATCGACCGAAGCGTCGGCGTTAAAACGGCGGAAGAAAATTTGACGGCGAGCGTCGCGCCAATCGCGCCAATCGTTGAAGCGATCGAAATCGACGCAAACGAAACGATCGGCGTTATAGCAAAACTCGCGTTTGGCGAGCGGCATACGCTTGCGCTTGATATTGACGGCGGCGTTTGGGCGAGCGGACTCAACAATCGCGGACAGCTTGGCGCGGGCGATTTTGTTACCAAATCGAGATTTTATTCGTTTATCATTTTTGAGCGAATCAAGAGTCTAAAAGGCAAAAAAATCGTAGCGATCGCGGCGGGCTACGATCAGAGCTTCGCAATCGACAACGACGGCGGCGTTTGGGCGAGCGGGCGCAACGATTACGGACAGCTTGGCGCGGGCGACTTCGACGACAGAAACGTTTTTACGAAGGTCGAGAGTTTGAGCGGCGTTAAGATAAAAGCGATCGCAATCGGCAAACAGCATACGATCGCGCTGGATAGCGGCGGCAAAGTTTGGGTCGCGGGCGCGAATTCGCTAGGACAGCTTGGGCTGGACGACGTAGATTCTAAAAACGTTTTTGTAAAAACCGCCTTCATAAACGACGCGACGATTACGGCGATTGCCGCGGGACGCTATCACTCCGTCGCGCTGGATAGCCGCGGCGCGATCTTTTCGTGCGGCTCGGACGGCTACGGGCAGCTTGGACTTGGCGCGGGCGGCGCGGGAATGGTCGTCGCTAGATTTACGCGGGCAAACGCCGAAGCGAAATTCGCGGCGATAGCGGCGGGCGAAAGCCACACGATCGCGCTTGATATTGACGGCGCGATTTGGGCGAGCGGATTAAACAAAGACGGACAGCTTGGTTTGGGACACACGACAAACCGCAACATATTTGAAAAAGTCGCGATCGATCAAAAATTCGTCGCGATCGCTGCGGGCGACAAACACAACGTCGCGCTGGATAACGGCGGCGCGATCTGGACAAGCGGCGCGAACGAATACGGACAGCGCGGGCTTGGCGAAAACGCGCCCGACGACGAGCGTCCCGCGTTTGAAACCGTAATCGAAGACGGCAAAAGAGTTTTAATAGCCAACGTTATCATCGACGACGAGCGCTTCGCGTTCAAGCGCGTAAATACGCATGGCAAAACGATTGTCGCTATCGGCGCGGGCGCGGGCGGATCGTTTGCGATCTCTTCGGGAGGCGACGTTTTGGCGAGCGGGCGCAACAAAGACGGCGAACACGGGCATTCGGCGTTTGGAACGTTTATTTCATTTTCCAAAATAGGACAACTTAGCGCGGAAGTCGGCGATCTGCGGGCGTTATACGACAGAGGATTTGAAAGAGTGTGCGATCCGACCGCGCAAAAACCAAACATAAGCGACGTCGTCGTAACGGCGATAGCGGCGGGCGATTCGCATACGATTGCGCTGGACGGCGCGGGCAAAGCCTTTGGCGTCGGCAACAACGAGCGCGGACAATTGGGTTTGGGCGATTTGGACAATCGCGCTTCGTTTGAGGAGATAGCAAGTTTGCGCGAGGCGAACGTAACGGCGATCGCGGCGGGCGAAGAGCATACCCTCGCGCTGGACGCAAACGGCGAGGTTTGGGCGAGCGGACATAACGGCTACAATCAACTTGGTTTTGAAAAGACGGAAGACAGGCAGGTTTTCGCAAAAATCAAGAGCTTAAGCGACGTTAAAATAACGGCGATTGCCGTCGGCGCTTATCACAGCTTCGCGCTTGATATTGACGGCAAAGTTTGGGCGAGCGGACGTAACAATCGCGGACAGCTTGGCATGGGCGATTCGTACGATCGCGAAGTTTTTACGGAGGTCGAGAGCCTAAAAGACAAGGTAATCGCCGCGATTGCCGTCGGCGCTTATCACAGCTTCGCGCTTGATAACGAAGGCAAAGTCTGGGCAAGCGGCGCGAACGACAACGGACAACTAGGCGTCGGCGGCGATCGGGACAGATTGAAATTCGCCGTCGTGAATAGCTTAAACGACAAAAACATCGTCGCGATAGCGGCGGGCGAAAACTTTTCGCTGGCGTTAGGCGGCGACGGCGCGGCGTGGGCTGTCGGCTCAAACGAATACGGGCAATTGGGACTTGGCGCAAGCGGCGCGGTCAATCGGGCGAGTTTTACGAAAGTCGCTAGTTTGAGCGGCGTATTCGTAACGGCGATTGCCGTCGGAGATAGCCACGCGCTGGCGTTAAGCGACGAAGGCGGGGTTTACGCGGCGGGCTTAAACGAAAACGGACAGCTAGGTTTTGGCGACTTGCGCGATCGACTCGTATTCACGGCGGCGGAAAACCTCGAAGGCAAAACGATTGCGCTGGTTGCGGCGGGCGAAAAGCGCTCCGTTTTGTTAAGCGCGGACGGCAGGCTTTGGAGCAGCGGGCAAAACTACTACGGACAGCTTGGACTTGGCGATACGGTTGATCGCGCCGCATTTACGTCGCTAGAGCCTACGGGTTGCGCCAAAAAGTTCGCCAAAGATTAAAGCAAAACGCCTTAACGGTTTGCGCGGCAGAGATCGCGTCGCGCTTAATTTCGCGCCGTTTGGGGTTTATCGCGTGATCGTTGGCGCGTTGTTTCTTTGGATTATCGCGTAATTTTTAACCCAAATTGTGATTTAATTGTCGTAGCGAATTTCTCAAAGGAGGAAAACATGCGTTTAGGTTCTAAAGTTTTGGCGACGATCGTTGCTACGATCGCGCTGGTTGGTTGCGGCGGCTCTAGCGGAGACGACGACGATTCTGCGGGGGGGGGCGGTAGCCCTTCTGTAGCCGACACCTACTTGGCGTTTCCAACTTTTGACGAAAGTAATTTAACCGTTGTCGGCAGACAAGTTTCAGAACTTTACAACTACGATTCGAACGAAACGCGGACGCAATTTGAAGCTTCGTTACGAAGCAAAGGGTTCATTCCGGGAGACGTCGAATGCTGGCGCGATTACGAGTTTTACAAATTAAACGTCAAAGGTTCTTGGGAGGCGTGCGTCAATATCGATAGGGAGAACTTTCTAGGTAAAGACTACGATTTCCATATTTTTCTAGGCAGCGACAGCGCTTTGCGCGGACTGACCGATTCGGATATTATCGATATATTTGGCGAAATACCCGGAACGTTGTTCTCCGTTGAAAACGGAATTACGGTGTCGTACGTACCCGCCGCTCAAAACGCTTTAAGCGCGTACAAAAGCGCTCTGAACGAGGCGGATTTTACGTGCGATGCGGATTTCGAACGCGACGACGCTTCTTGTTGCAAACATAGCGGCGGCACGCAACGTTGCGTTAGCGTGTTTTACGATGACCTTCGCGGCCAGTTAATGTTTAATTGGACCATTTTGCAGACGAGCATTATCGATTAAACGAGTTTGCAATCGCTAATCGCGCCGCCAAACTCGCGCCAATCGAGATCGCGCCTTGCGTTATACCCGCGAAAGCGAGTATCCAAAACAAAAGGATAAATGCGTCTGCGACTGGCGATTGGATCGCGAAGTCGCGCCATCGCCTTGCGATTTTTGGATGCCCGCCTTCATCTGCGATATACGCCCGCAAGCGGGCTGCCGCTTTGTAGCGGGCAATGATCGCGCGGGCGTTTTGCGGGCAATGACGAAACGCCTCTTTGCCGCGAGAAATGAAGGGAAGATCGCATAGAGGTTTGCAGGAGGGCTACGCGATCTACGATTGAAGCTATTTTGCCGTTTGAGCGCCTGTCGCCAAGCAAAAACGCGCAAGCGCCTAGCCACTCGTCGCGGGTATGACGCGAGGAATAGATTCTGCGACTTCGCGCAGAACGACAAAGAAAGACGCGGGTATGACGATTGGGACAGCGCGGTTTTATGCGATCTGAGCGCCGCTTTTGCGAAAATCCAATATATGCCGTCATTCCAGCGACGAAGCGATAGCTTGCGAAGCAATCACAATCGCGGAGGAAAACGGGAATCCAGCATTAAAACTTCGCCCTACCTCTTAACCCAACGCAATTACATTACGTCATTCTGCGCGAAGCCGCAGAATCAATCCCTCCCATCATGCCCGTGAAAACGGGTATCCAAAAATAAAAAGTTAAAAAACTTTGTGATCGGCAATAAAATTATGATTGTTTTAGTGCCGGATTCCCGCCTACGCGGGAATGACCGCACGGATGTCTTGCGGGTACGACGAAGGGGATAGATTCTGCGGCTTCACGCAAAATGGCGCATAAACAGGCGCAGAATGACGGGAGGGGACGCGGAATGGATATAGCCGCGTTCATAGTGGCTATCGACGCAATCGCCTAGCCACTCGTCGCGGGTATGACGCGGAGCGGACGCGAGAACGCAAATCTTGTCGAAATCAGCTCACGTGTCCCTAGCGTGAAGTTGATCGTTTCGCGGTCTTAGCCTATCGCGCCAATTATAGCGATAGAATAAGGCTAAGACAAGCGTTTGACTCGTTTAGCTTGAAGCGCGCTTTTGCGACTTTATCTTAGCTTCATCGCGACTTTATCTTAGCTTCGTCTTAGCTTTGTCGCAACATTACCTTAGCCTCTAGCTTCGTTGCGGCTTTATCTTAGCTTGATTTTGGCTATAAAATCAGGCTTTGCGAAGCTAATGTCGCTTTCTTGTTCA
>JAISMA010000035.1 GCA_031276985.1 Helicobacteraceae bacterium
ACAGTTCCAACTACTTATTTCGTTACTCCAACGGGCGAGCCGATAGGACAGCCTCTTGTCGGCGTTGTGCCGCTTGAGCAGTTTATTCCTTACGTCTCGCAAGTCTTAGACTATTTCTACCAATCGCGTGAAGCCGCCTTGCGCGAAGGGTTTGGACGATGAAGTTCCTATCCGATTTGATTGAGCGGTATAAACGCTACAGGCAGAAAGAGTGCAAAAAGCGTTTAACTTCGTCTAACAGTTTGCGCGATCTGCTAACGGGTAAAAGGCTTGAGCATTATCTACAAGCTACGTCGTTTGATAGAGATAGTGAAGGACGCTACATATCACGCGCTGGCGGCGCATACCATTACCCTTACGCTCAGTCGCAATCGTTAGACGAACAAGCAATAGAGCGGTCAAAGGAATTGGCGGCTGCGGCAAGTAGCGATCAAGAGAATTTGAGAACAGGGATCAGCGATGATAGATAGTTTGCTTGCCTTTATCGGTTACGAGAATATGAGCGGCTGGCAGAGAGTAGCTCTACTTGCGATCGCGGCTTTTTTGATATGGAAAACCGCGCTTGTCGTTAAAGAGATCGCGTTTTACGTTTGTCGCCAATTTTCGCCTTTGCTGGGAGAAAAGCCAAAGGAAAAACGAAAAACCCCGGGACGCCATACGAAATACGCAAGCGTTCGTCTCGCCGACAATCTCGATCTTGAGACGGTAATCTCTAGTAGCTCTGACTTGGAGCGGTTTGAGCCTCCTGAAGCCGTCGGCGTTAGCCTTGATTGCAAACGCGCTATAGATCGCGGACATATCAACGATTTCTTGGGATTGTTATACGCCTATCTAAAAGGAGATACGCGAAGCGATAAAGAATACGGCGTAGGAGCGAGTTTAATCGCAAAGCTATGCCGTCGTATCGAATACGACGCCTCGCTTATAAACGAATACCGTTTCAAGTATGATCTGTGCCTTTGCTTTGACGGCAAGGAGTATTTGTTTGATGATTTTCAAGTCCAAATTATCTATACTTCCCTTAAAGAGAACCTAAGAAAATGCGCGCTTGTGGGAGTTTGTGGAACGATAAGCTACGGAAACGAAGGTTAATCTGTGATCTGGCGCACTCACGTAGTAAGCTCTGAGGCTGTAGCTCTGCCTCTGTTTTACTTGGCAACTCCAACTTCTGAAGCGTTCGCGCAATACTTGCCGATCGTAGCTGGAGCTGTAGCCTTTGGCGCGATACTGCCCGATATTGACGATCCGCGCAGTAGAGTTGGGCGAAAGCTGTTGCCTATAGCGATCGTAGTCTCTATGCTGTTTCGTCATAGAACCGCAACGCATAGCCTTGTAATATGGGGAGCGTTACTATTTATCGCGCTTGCCTTGTGGCTTTTCATTCCGTCAATACCGACAACCGCTTTACTGATCGCCATAGGCGTTACGGGCGGTTCAATGCTTCATATACTAGGCGATCTAATGACCACCGCGCCCGTTAGAGGCGCGTTGTATCCCGTAAGCGAAAAGCTCTTTTGGATACTGCCTAGATTTATGCGTTTCAATGTCGGCTCTGGATTAGAACAGGTTTATTTCCTTCTGTTTGCGATCGCGCTTGGAGCGTTTGGAATGTTTGCGTTAGGCGATTGGATTAAAGCGTTTGATCTCTCGTTTGGGCGGTAGCAATATTGACAATAAAGTTGATTTAACGCTTGTGTTTGCAACAGCCAAACACTGCTTGTTGCGGCTTTTGATCGCAAATTCTATTCCTTAATAACACCGACATTAAAATGGCGTTTGGAACAATACAGCTGGAGAAGCGATGATTATCAGTCGGTTAAGCTTATTGTTTAGCTCAAGTCGCGCTGGCGACAACAAGTTAGGCGACTTTAAGAGTTCGCGCAGAGGTTCTATATGCTGTTGTGCGGCAATATACTTGCTCTAATTCAAGCATTTGTTCAATAATGGCAAAGGGTCAACATTGGAACATTCGAAGTTTAAGGAGAATTGTGATATAAGGCGCATTGATAAAAGCAGTATGCGGGACTGTCGTATAAATGTTCTGCGCTAAAGCTTGTATGACATGCATAAATTACAAGCAAGTCATAAACTTAATTAAAAGGATTGAAGAGATGAGCGAATATGCAGAAGGATCTCCTACCAAAGAATTCTTTATTAGCATGCTGACAAGAGACATAGCGTTACATGATGCTATTCTAGATTTGTTGGACAATTGTTTAGATGGTGTTGTCAGGAAAAAAGGCGCTAGCGGCAAAGGCAACAACAGAGAATACTATAAAGGTTTTGAGGCAAAAATAACAATTGCCAATGATTCTTTTGAAATTAAAGACAATTGCGGGGGAATTCCTCGCGATATTGCCGAGCAAAAAGCTTTCCGCATGGGCGGTATAACTGTAACAAATAATCTTCCCACGGTTGGAATATATGGAATCGGTATGAAAAGGGCTATTTTTAAGATGGGCAAAGAAGCCACAGTTGTTTCTAAACATAACAATAATGCATTTTCTGTTAAGATTCCAGAGGATTGGGTCGACAATTCCGCTTGGAACTTTCCGATTTCGGACAACCCCGAAACTGTGTTAAACGAAGATGGGACGCATATAAGAATTACAAAACTCACCGAAGACGTATCATTTCAATGGCGCAACGGTCAGATTGATGGCTTTGTAAACGATTTGGTTGCAACAATCAAATCCAGTTATAGCCTAATAATAGAAAAAGGCTTCAGTATCTCAGTCAATAATATTTCAATCAACGCTTTGCCAGTACAGTTACTAATGTCCGACGAGAAAACTGGAATAAAGCCTTATATGTTCACAAAAGAATATGACGATGTAAAGGTGAGATTAGCGGTTGGTTTTTATGCTCCGCCGCCAACGGATGACGAACTTGACGAAAGCTCCGAGTCTAAAAGAACATCATCTGACGCAGGATGGACAGTCGTATGCAATGACAGAGTCATATTGTATAACGATAAGAGCCATCTTACAGGCTGGGGAGAATCTGGCATTCCGAGGTACCATATGCAATTTATAGGCATTCGCGGTATGGTTACATTCGAAAGCAACAAACCAGAGAAGCTTCCCATGACAACAACAAAACGCGGTATTGACCTTTCTTCGCAAATATATGCCGATATAAAAAACCAAATGCGTGTTGGGCTAAAGTTATTTACAAGTTATACAAATCAATGGAAAGGAAGAAATGAGCAAGAGCGAAAGTATTCCAAGTCCGCCAATAAAGTTCCGTATCATTTATTATTTGAAGATAAACAAATCAAATTTAAGAAAAAAGATGGTGGTTCCGTATTCAATCCAGACTTGCCTGTGCCTCCTAACGACAAAGACTATCAAATCATTAGATTTAGCAAACCCAAAGAAGAGATTGAAGCTGTTCGTAACTTTTTTTATAAAGATTCTTCAATAGCTATAGATGTAAGTCCCTCTAAAATTGGCGAGCAATGTTTTGACCACATCTTAAAAGAAAAAATTTCTGTATAAAATCAATTATGAAGTCTCAGCCTTTCTACCATCTGCGACCAAATAAATTCATCGATAGGCATTTGTTTATGCAGATGTTGAATGAAATGCGAACAGCGCCAATAATGGACATAAAAAAATACCAATACATTGGTTTTGGCTCTTTTTTATTTGACGATTTTAAGATACTTCATAGTCAATTGGGCATACTTAATATGATTTCTTTGGAAAGCAATGCCGACATATGTTTACGAGCCCAATTTAATAAACCCTATAAGTGTATTGAAGTACAACATACAACAAGCTCAAACTTCATTTCAAGAGTTCTTATTGAAAGTCCTAGCATTTTCTGGCTAGACTATACAGATCCAAAAGATTTGGGAATTCAGTTTGCGGACTTTAGCAACTTAATTGGCAAAATGAACGCATTAGATATTGTAAGGATTACTCTAAACGCAAATCCTAACACATTATACGATCAAAATCAAAAAGTGGATACGCAAGAGCGAGAGATCCAGAAAAAGCGCTTTGATGAGTTGCGGGAAAGAATAGGAGAGTATATACCGTCAAATGCAGATGTAAAGAACATATCTAAGCAAGAGTACCCTAAACTGTTATTGTCTTGCTTGGAAATGGCCGCGAGACATCGGCTGTCGCCTTCTAAATTTCAAAAGAAATATCTATTTCCGTTGTTCTCTACCGTATACGCAGACGGACAACAAATGGTCACTTTAACAGCCATAGTATTAAACAGCGAAAAGCAGGATAAAGCAATCCAGAAATGTCTAAAGCTTCACGATTATATTAACTTCAAATGGGATGAACCATACAATATTCAAGCACCATTACTCACCGTCAAAGAAATAATTCACATAAACAGTCTACTAGTTGGGGAAACAAACAATGATATAAAAAACGAATGCAAGCTTGACTTCCAGAATAAGACGGGACTAAAAGATGAAGTCGACAACTACGAGAAATATTATAAATACTATCCGAATTTCCATCATGTTAATTTATGATATATGACTGATAACATCTTTTCTGCAACTATTGGAGATACACTGTTGCCAATTTGCCTAAAGCTGTGCCATATTGTCGAATGAAAATCAAACCAATCAGGGAATCCTTGTAAACGTGCGGCTTCTCTAGGCGTAATAACCCTTGGCGTACTATAATGAATAGGTCTGATTGCTTGAAAACTCCCTCTCTCAGGACCGGTGCCAGCACACAATGTAGGACAGAAACCATCAGGGTCTAATTTCATAGATTTAGACACATGATCCCTTTGCCCATACATGAGTTTGGAATATCTTTTCATTACTTCTTTGCTGTGTTTTGTGGGTAGACATCCTGAGACAACACCATGCTTTCGGTATCTTTCTGTGGCGTGCCGATCTCCTGCATGCATCGGTATCATGCCCGAAATGCGTTCGCGAAAAGCATAAGTGTCTTTTGCGTTGAGGTTTTCTTGCGGGCTTTTCAAGATCGAACAAAGTCCGTCTGCAAATGACGATACATCTTCTGGTAGTCCCCATAATGCATCACGTACCCGTATTTGTTCGGAAGCAGCAACCTTTGCGCTAACAAAATCTTCTTCATTAAGTTTAGCCATCTTGTTTTTATCGTACCCCACAAAGAAGACCCTAGTTCTGGTGGTCGGCGCTCCATATTCGTTTGCTTTCACGATTTGAGCAGGTAAAAGCGTATAGACGTTTGATAGGTTTTCAAAAGCTTTATCGCGTATATTTTTATACCTGTCATCTAAAATTCCCAATACATTTTCCGCGACAAAGAAAGCGGGCTGGAGCTCTTTAATAAACTCAAAAAACCGCATGAATAGATTGTTCCTAACATCGCACTCGTCTCTGCGACCAATAATGCTAAATCCTTGGCACGGAGGACCTCCAATGATACCCGTAAGTTGCTTGCGTTTAAGTTTAATAGAATTGCAAATATCGTGAGCAGATAATTTAGATAAATCGATCTTAAAATGATGTGTGCTAGGAAAATTGCGAGTATGGGTATCTAATGCTCTATCATCCAACTCTATAGCGCCTATGAGATCAAAACCTGCACGGAGCGCGCCAAGACTGAGCCCACCTGCTCCAGCAAAAAAATCTATTATTGATAAGTTCTTAACTTTCTGTTTCACTATACCGTTTCCCTTTGTTTATCATACCATAAACAGACTCAAACGCCTTATATTGATCGCTATGACCATAGCTGTTCGTCTCTGGAGCGTTACCCATCGCTTCTTTTGCCTTTCTATCTCTTCGTCATTTTAAAGTCGCTAATGAGCGAATAAAGCGGGTGCTGTTTGGCTCTGTCAATCAGATCGTCCGCGCTTAACATAAGCGCGTCCAATGAAAAAGGAATCAAATTTATCACCTTTCGTTGCTCTCCGTCGTAAAGGTATTCAAACTTTCTTGTGGAGTAGCCTTCTCCTACAAGCAGGACAATATCGCGCTTTCTCCACTCGTCGACGGCGTATCTCGTCATTGCGCCAAAGTCCCTGTCGCCATCTCTGTCGCCTTCAAACAATCCGCCAATCAGACCCGCCAGTCTCGCAAACGACACAAGCAGGCAATTTTCATAAGGAACAGAAACAATGTTCAAAACGGGCACAAACATATTCGCGCCGCTTCGCTCTATTACGATCGGCTCTGTTCTTAATCTGTCAAGTATCGTCGTTTCGCAGGAAGGCAGATCGAACTCAAGCCTTCTGTAATCGTCCGATTGCGGATACTTAGGCGTTTTTGTTTCGCCGAATTTGGATTTGGAAGTTTTAGCAGATTTGGATTTTGCGTTTGCGCCGTTTGACTTTGTTTTGTTTGGCGTTTTAGAGGTTGCCGTTAAAGAATGAGCGGCGCGATCGGCGCTTGCTTGATAATCGCCGTCTAGATCGCCGCGGCGATCGCCGTAATCGTCTAAATCGGGATGTAGCCATTCGGTATTTGCGCGATCGCCGTAATTCGTTTGGGTTTCGCCTTCGCCCGTATAACTATCCGCGTAATCGTCGTAATCAGTATCGCGGTTTTGACGGGAGCTGTCGCCAAAGTCGCTTGCTGGGTCGCCGCCCTCTCTATCCTCTAAACCGCTGTAATACTCAATGTTTGGCTGTAAGCTCCCGCCTTGATATTCCGCCGTCATTATGGGTTTTGGCGCGTTTGTCGCATATTCGGGTTGATTTGTTTGATTGTTGGAAGTAGCGCGATCGCCGTCGTCCGCGTTTTTGTTAGATTGAGCGTTTTGATTGGTTTGTTTGCCCCGATCGCTATCGCCGTCGTCTTGTCCGCTTCCGCCGCTCTTATTGTCCGCAACGCCCAAACTCATATACGGATCGGGCGATTTAGCCTCTTTGCCGTAGGTTTTAACAAACCACTCTTTAATCTCCTCGCGTCTTGCCTTTTGGTCTGCGGCTTTAAGGGCGGCGGCGCATATAGACGCTCCTTTATCGATCGGCAGGTGATGTTCCTGAACGATTAAAACAAGCTCGTCTATATTGACGTATTCGGGAAACCGCTCTTTAATGATCATTCCCGACAGATAAGGGTGATCGGTAACCTTAGCCACTTCGTCGTTGATTGAAGCAATATCGCTCTTTTCAATCTTGCCTATATCGTGCGCTAAAGCGGCTATAACGGCTCTGGGCATTGAAGTTGAATAGCTATCGGTTCTGCTTATAACTTCGTCTATTATGATAGAGGCTACACTGATAGAATGACTTCGCAAAGAATACTTTGCGAGTATCTCGTATGAGGTCTTGCCGTCGCTGGTTACGGGTATAGGCTTAGAGCCGTTGCATTTTTCGAATTGTTTTATATCGTAGTCGTTCTTGAACTTAGAGGCTACGCTAGGAACGCCGCCTTTCTTTTCAAGCAGATTAAACAGAAACCTCAATATCTCGATCTCGACTTTGGAAAACTTGCTTAGATAGGGCGCTAACCGCTCTTTGATATACCTGCCCACAATCTCCGTCGATACCACAAGCGTTCTATCGGCTACTTCCTTTTCTATCTGCGCTAGTCGCTCTTGTTTCCACGCCTCGTTAGCCGCTTCAACCCGCGCTTGTAGCTGCTCCTCGTTTAGCCACAATTTCGCTAATTTGGCTATATGGGCGTTTCTAATAGAGCAATCAAGCCTTGCGCTTCTTGCGTGTTGCATAACGAGAGCATAGGCGACGACAAACAGCATAAACGCGCCCACGCAAATAACCATTAGCTTCTCTTTTTGAGGCAGATCCGCGTAGTAGATTGGATTAAATACCCATACGTTAGCGACGTAGTAACCCCACAGCAAGCAGATAACGTAAGCCGTTAAAGCAGGCAAGATAATAAAGTTAAGGAGCAGTCGCCTGCCTGAAAATAAAAAGCGCCATACCCATTTGACAAAGGCTTTAACGTATTTGCAGCAGGGAGTGTTGGGAAGGGTCATACTAAGACGCTCCGTTTAGCCGCAACCCGTTCGCGCCTAAGAGGTTAGCGTTAGGATCGTCCACGCTGATTTTAAGCTCCACAGGCTCGGTGGGAGCGGTCTTGCCAAAGAACCTGCCTTCAAAGCCGAAGTAATAAAACTCTCTTTCGTTAAGAGCGAGAAAATCTTCGGATTTGATAATATCCTCCTCTGTCTCTCGCGTGGTGATATTGCCGCCCCTGCCGAATATGTAGCTATATTTGCGCTTTATGCCTCCGTGTCTAGCCATTATCTCGGCGGTATCCAAATCCGTCATTCTCATAAAGAATTTGGTATTGGTATTCGACGAGATCATCTTTGCTCTTTCTATGCCGACGGCGGCTTCCACATCGGCTAACGACTGCGTAGCGGCGGTTAAGTAGAAGTTTGCTCCCCCCGATTTGTTAAACAGATGTTCTATGCCTAAATAAACCATACTCGCAAACTCGTCCATATAAAGACAGAAAGGAGTTTCCAATACTGTAGTCTTGGCAAACAGCCTGCCCGCAAGCTCCTGAAACATAGAAACGAGTATGCGAGACATAATGCTTGAGGTTTCGCTGTCTAACATCGCTCCCGTCTGGGCGCACAAAATCACCCGCTCTTGGTTTTCAAGCCGTTTAACTAAAACATTGTCTCTTGCCGATCCGATTATGCCTCCTATCTGACCCTCTACGATCTGCGATAAAGTAGTTCTAAGCGAGGTTGAAACTTTGGAGAAGTAATCCTTTTCGCTTTCAAGTATTCTTTCGGCAAACGCGACGAGACCCTGCGCCTCTTTGTCGATCGAGAGTAGCGATTTGGCGATCTCCCTGCATTTTTGAATGCCCGAATAGCCCGTCAAGTCGTATATCTCTTTGATATTAAGCTCTCCGCTTGGCTTGTCCTCGTGGCGTTTTTGCAAAAGCAAGGTTTTAACGATAAGCGTCGTAATCTCTTTGGCTACGTCGTAAAAGAATTGCTCGTTGTTTGGAACGCCCGATACTACGATCGATATTGGCTCTCCCCTGTTGATAAAGTTAGAAAGCGGATTGATTGGAACGCTGTATTGCGGATAGACGGCTGAAATAAAGATAAGCTCTTTTTCTCTACCCGTTTTATAGGCTTCTTGGACAATGGCTTGCCAGATTTCCCAATCGCCCTTTGGATCGATAAGACCAACGGAGCGACCCGCTCTTATGTCCTGCATAATCATATTCTGCAAGAGGCGCGTCTTGCCCACTCTAGTAGTTCCAGCCACAAAGGTATGACCTTTTCTGTTTTTGTTGAACAGATAGAGATCGCGTAGCTTCTCTCTGCGATAATCTTTAAGCGCGTAGCCAATGCCTAGATGTAAAGCGTCGCTATACTTGTCTCCTAAAAAGAGATTTGAAATTGAGGATAGTATGCTCATTGGTTGTCCTTTTGCGTGATTGGGCTGTTTGCGATCGTCATTTCTAATCCCTTTGAATGAATTTGGCTTGACTTGATAGTTTTGCAAGCAATGATTTTGTTTGCTTTAACGGCGATCGCCGTTTGCAACGCTTGTCGATCGTTCGGTTTATTTACAACGCTCATCTGTAATCCTTCGTTTGCTTGGTTGATTGATTTGCGATCGTCATCTATAATCCTTAAACTGCTTATTCTGCGCTAACTTGCCCATATACTTATAACCGCCGTAGGCAAACAATGTGCAAAACGGAATAGCCGCCAAAATAAGCATAGTTACAAATATATCGCCCGCCGTATCCTTTAACGCGGGAGCGACGGCTTTGTAGTAAAACTCGTAGAGCAATTCGGAATTAACCGCTATGTCGTCAACGTAAAAGACGTTCCAGAAGTTAGCGACTAAACCCATAACGTCATATACGACGTCGGGACGGTTGTAACTGCCGATATAAAGTAGCGTTAATAACCACCAGCCAAGAAAGGCTTTGACCACAAACGCTAGGCTTCTGCCCGTAAAAAGAGAGTGAATAGCCTTTCTTGTAACGCTACCGCCTTTGTAATATCTAGCGGCGCTCATTACGTAAATGGTCATAACTACGATTGTCGAATACGAAGCCGCGAAGGGCAGAATATAGTCTCCGATCGTAGGGACTGTCCCCATAAAATAGACTTTAGCGGCGGGGTAAATAGTTAATGCGATCGGGAAAATTAAAAAGAACAGAAGCGATTCGACAATCGCGCCTCTAAAGCCTATAACAAAGAAGTCCAGCACCTGCTTGAAACTAAAGAAATCGAAAGGAATATCAACGTCCGCGTTGCTTTCAAAGACGTAAAGATGTTGGATCTCCTCCACAGCGTCTATAATACCGCGAGGCTTAACGTAAGCGCTACCGCCGCCGTCGCCGCCCGTGTCTATAATCTGCGTTCTGCCTCCGCTATTAGCGTTGTTTGAACCTGAACCGCCCGATCCGTAATGAGAGCCGCTAGAGCTTCCGCCTCTTGCGCCGCCTCCGCCTCCCGCGCTACTACTACCGCCGGGCATTTATAGACCTTCGCCTTGTAGCTTTGCGTATCCTATCGCGTTAAGGCGGCGATCTGATAAAGGCGTTACTATGGCTTCGCCGCTCACTCCCTTATGCAAGCCGACGCTTTTCCCGTCGTTAGCGCCGCGTATAAAGGAGTTCTTGTTTTTAGGTTTAGAAACTTTTATCGATCTAATTTTGCCCTTGCCTTCAATCTCAAGCAAAGACTCCTCGTATCGCCTGTCAATAGGGACGATCGCTTTTTTATTGTCGTTGCTAAATATGAAAAAGTCCCTTTGCGCCTTTGCAAGCGATGTAGCTACGCCCGTGACAAATCCCATAAGATAATCGTTTAGCTTGGTTCTATCGATTCGCTCGCCTCGCTGTCGTAGCGCATTCTTATACGCCTCAGCCTTTCGGTCGGCTTCCTGTCGAAGGCAATCTACAAGATAGACGGCGTTCTCGGCGTCGCAACGTCTGCCAAAGACGGATATTGCGGACGAACTGCGCGTCCAGATAGCGACGCAACCAGAGTAATAGCTCATCGCGCTCCACATCATTTTATACCAGCTTGGCGCGCGCTTGTAGGGATAATGCCGCGTAATATCCGCAAACGGCTCGCTATCAAGATCGCTTTCCGTTAGCCCGTATCTGTTCATCAGCTCTACGGCTCTTTTAGCCGCAAGTTTGGCTTCGTTAGGGTTATCGCTTGAAGCCAGAGCCAGCAGTTTTCTGATTTTTTCCTTGATTTCTTGCGTCATCTTTTTGTCCTTTTCTTATTTCTGATTATCTCCGCCACAAGTCCCCAAGTGGGAGCGGAGTTTTCCAAGTATGGAGCGCTAATTTTCACTTGAACAAACGGCGTTAATAGCTTGTCGTTTGCGCTCTCGCGGAAATACGCCTTGAACGTTTCGCCGTCTCGGATATACGTACTTCCGTTAAAGCGCGTCTCTACGGGTTTGTCGATCGCGTCCGTCCTAACCTCTATAAGTCCAGCCCATTGCGGCAGATCGTTCGGCTCAATCAAACCTTTTGGCGTAGCGTAGTAAAACTCGTTGCTGAAACATCTAAGCGGCTTTTGCTTTGCGGGGTCTTTCAGGTCTTTTAGAAAGTCCGCTTTAGAGGCTTTAATCTCTACGCCGATAACGTTATTGCCCTTTTCCGCGCTTATCGCCAACAGATCAATGCGCCGCTTTGATAATCCGTCAAAGCCCGTTCCAACTCTAAGCTCCGCGATCGTTACAAAGCGAAGGCTTTGGTAGAAGTTCTCTAGCTTTTCAAGGATAAAGGCGGTAGGTTTAGTCATTTTTAGCTTGCTTTTGCGTCTTGCCCGTTTGGGTTTGGCGATCGCCAAAGCATACGGCAACGCCCGCTCCCGCCGTAGCGATTACATAGTCTTTAGGATCGGCAATAGGCTTAAAGAAGAAATCCGCGTCCACAGCGATATGCCGTCTATTCAAGAACTTAGGATCGTTGTCCTGCTCATTACCTGTTGCTGTTGCTTTTGGTTCGTTTGCTGATTTTGTCATTATCTGTTCCTTTGGCGCTTTAGTTTCCTTCATCAATCCCTATCCCTCTTTCTCATTTCCTTCGCCTCTTGTTTTGTGGGGATTTTGATTGTTCCGTCAGGTAGCAGTTTGTGAAAAATCATACGTTCGGCGGGAAACAACGATTGATAGATCGCCTTATGCTGTTTCTGCGGATAAGCTCTAACGATAATCGTTTGTTTTATTCCCGCTTGTCTCTTTAGAGAAACAAACCCATACATAGCGAATATACTCTCGGCTACGTTTCTAGCCAGATAAGCGTTTCGTCTTGATAAGATCACTCTAGGTTTGCCGTTTTTTTCTTTACTTGACGAAACAATCTCAAAGTAAAGGCTTTGACCATTCGTATATAGTCCTAGTTTTGCCTCGCCCTCAATCGCCTCTTTTAGCGGCATAAAGCCTCTGATGTTTGGCAGATTGACAAACCAGCCGTTTGCTACCCTGTCGCTTATCGCTCCCGTTACGATCTCTTTTCGCTCTTTGTTTGATTGGAGATTGTCGATCTCTTTGCTTGATTGATAACGCTGAACGAGTTTCTCTAGCTTTCTGCTCGACTTTTCAAGCAAAGAGGGCTTCATCTCAATCGCTCTAAGCTCCTGATTAGCCGTTTGGGTAACAAAGGCAATCTCGTTGCTTTCGTTTTCGATCGGAATGATTTCGTTTGTAGAGTTAGAGGCTAGTTTAATCGCCTTTGATATGAGCGTTAATCCTTCGAGAGGCGTTATATCGTGGGAGCGGCAGTAGGCGATAAGGGGGGGAGGTCATTTAGAACGATCTTTGAAGGCTTCAATAGCGTCTATAAATTGACGGCGATATTTATCATATCCCTTGCCAAACATTTTCTTTAGAGCGTTGCGACCGCCGTCTTGCTCAAAGAAAGCGCAAGCGAAGTTAAAAAGGTCTGGATAGTCGCTCTGAATATAATCAATTATCATCTCCCGCAACTCGTCGTCATCCGTATCTTTAATCTCCTCTAATACGGCTTCGGTCTGCTCATAAACTAAATTCTTCGCGCCGCTGTGCATTACGTCCAGCTTTGTAGTTCGCCGTTTCTTTTTAACCTCCTCAGCCGTGTATGATCGTAAATAGCCTCGACACTGCTGTACCGTTAGTTTATTGCCTCCTTGCTCGTAACGCTTCTTTGCCAGCATAATGCCTTCGTAAGCGCCTGATATAAAGTCGTCGACCGCATAAGCTCTGTCGTTTCCGTTTATCACTCGCTCTCTGACAATGCCGTAAGCTATTTTCGCGCACTCTTTCGCGTCGTCTAGTGTCCAATACGGTACAATCTTTTGGATAACGCTCGGATCGATAAAAAAGCGGCGATCGCCTACTGATCTTGTCGCTACGCTTCCCATACGACCAACCTTGAGCGCAAGAGAGTTCGCGCCGACAAGATGTTTGCACAATTCTTTGCCCAATCAAATTTGTGCAAACTTTCAAACTTTTCCGTCCTTGTTCTAATAATTTTGCCGCTATCTGGCATTCAGTCGCCTTCGCCAGCAAGAAACGCCAATCATTCCCTGCTTCGTTGATGACTTGCAAACGCAGTTAAGCGGGCGGTTTAATTAGGAAACTAGGAGAAAAATGGAACTGAAGTTCGGGAATCTAAAAATAAAAAGTCGCAAAACTATACGATTAGCGATTGTGTTGCGATTGTCTTAAACGCTGGATTCCGCGACTGCGCGCGGAATGACGAGAGACGCGGCGGTTTAAGGCAATGCGATTGTTTACGGAAATGGATTCCCGCCTTCCTTCGCGCCTTACGCCGCAAGCGAGCGGGCGCTTCGTCGCGGATATGACGCAAGGCGCGATCAACGACATAACGTGGTCCGAACGCAATTTTTAGATACCTAACATTCGCGGGCATGAGGCAGGCGATCGCATCGGTTTATCGCAAAGCGATTATTTGCAATCAAGCGCGTATAACCAGCGTCCCCGCAAGCATATCGCGCCAGCCGCGTTTTTGATTGTCAAACGCAACCCAAAGAAACCCCAAACACAGCGGAAGAGCCGAAAGAATATGGGCAAAATATCTGCCGATTAGTTGCGCCATAGTGGGTTTGCCAAGCGTTTCGGCGTCGACGATTTTCGCGTTAAATACCATTTTGCCGGGCGTCGCTTGCTTGTTTGCCCAAAACCCTATGGTATAAATTGCCGCTACAATCGCCCCGATAATGTCTAGGAATACGCCAATGTCGTTTTTGCCCATTGAACTAAAAAAACCGATTGCTCGCAATTAAGAAAAACAGGCAAAAGAAGATCGCAATTAGCGCGATATTATCAATAATCGTCGCTACAACTCGCGCCCAAAAACCTATATATTCTATAGGATGACTTCGCGGTTGTCTCGGCGAATTGTATCGCGGCTACGAATTCGCGCTATTTGCGCCGTCTTTGGAATCGATTGCCATTGCAAACTCCTTTTGCGATCTCGCGCGGGATTTTTCCGCGCATGCCTAAAATCATATCGTAAATGCCGCGTGAAATCGGCGTTAGTCATCTATCTTTTCAAACCGATGATACCTGCTCACAACGGCGGGATCTGGGCTTAGGGAGATCTTTATTTTCTCTTTGCGATCGTAATCGACAACCGACAGCACGTAGCGGATTGATTCCAATCTGGCGGCGGCTTTGTCGTTGCTGTTGACGATTATCCACGGGCTAAAGCGCGTATGCGTTCTGCTGAACATTTGTTCTTTGTAAAAGGTGAAATCGTCCCATTTTTTTTGCGCTTGTTTATCGACGGAGCTAAGTTTCCACTGCTTTAGCGGATTGTGTTCGCGCGAGGTGAAGCGCTCAAGTTGCGTCGCTTTGGAGACGCTAAACCAAAATTTGATCAGAATAATCCCGTCGTTGATTAGCGACTGCTCAATTTCGGGCGCTTCGTGCATAAACCGCTCGTATTGATCTTTCGTGCAAAAGCCAAAAACAGGCTCGACGACGGCGCGGTTATACCAGCTACGATCGAAAAACACGATTTCGCCGGGATTTGGCAGTTGCGCCATGTAGCGCTGAAAGTAAAACTGCCCCGCCTCGACTTCCGTCGGCTTCGGCAGAGCGACGACGCGATATTTGCGCGGATTTAGCGCCTCGATAAACCGCTTGATCGCGCCGCCTTTGCCCGCCGCGTCGCGTCCTTCAAACAAAATCGCCACGCGCTGCTTGGTTTCGCTAACCCAATTTTGCAATTTGATCAGCTCCACTTGAAGCCGCTCAAGCTCTTTGGCGTATTCAACGGCTCTGATCGCCTTTTCCAGCCTCGCTTTGCTCACGATCTTTCTCAAACCCGCGTTGGATTTGAGCAGCTCCAGCCTTTTGCGTAGTTGCGCGGCGCGCGCCTTGCTATCGTCGTCGGTCAATTTTGACGCGATAAACTCAAAATCGCTAAACAATGTTTCCATAAGAACCCCTTGATAAAATTCCTAAAATCATAGCTGGAAATGAATAATGTTTGAAATAGCGCTGCTATCTCCAAAAATCCCGCAAAACGTCGGCGCGATCGGACGTACGTGCGTTTGCGTCGGCGCAAAATTAAGCGTGATCGCGCCCACGCCAATCGACTTTTCGGACAAAAAGTTGCGGCGCGCGGGGCTTGATTACTGGCGTTATCTCGATTTTCGCCTTTGGGAGAGTTTGGATGCGTTTTTGGCGCAAAACCCTATCGGCGATCGTGATTTTTTCTTCACGACAAAGGTTGATCGCCCCTATTTTGACGCGGCGTTTAACGCGGGCGATCGGCTCTGGTTTGGCGGCGAAGATACGGGTTTGCCTGAAAACTTTTGGCGCGCGTATTCCGATCGGGCGCTTACCATGCCGATGAAAACTGGTTTTCGCAGTTTGAATCTAGCCAACGCGGTTTCAGTCGCCATATACGAAGGCGTTAGGCAAAATTACGCCGAATTTTGTAGCGAGCGCTAATATGATCGCGTTGCGAAAACCAACGCCCTCGCCAATCGCAAAATTCAAGAGCGCCGTTAATCGTGGATAAGTGTTTCTTTTTCTAGTTCTTCCAATAGTTTGCAAGCGCCAAGTTCGCATGCCTTCCTAGCGTCTTTTGTGGCGGTTTTGTAATCGCCCAACTTTGCGTAACTTGCCGAGCGTCTGCTATAAGCCTCTGCGTACTCCGGGTTGCTCTTAATTGCTTTAGTAAAATACTTGATCGCCTCTTGGTCGTCTTTGCGTTGTTGCGCCGCTACGCCAAGCTCAAATGCTCTTTGCGCGGCATTTTGGTCATAAACAAACCATATCGCAAAACCTATGCCAGCGCACGCTATAGCCGCCAAAATCAATTTAACCGCGCCATTGTTGTTTTGCGGCGCTATTGTCGATTGGTCATAAACGTTTTGATTATATGCTTGCTGGTTGTTTTGCGACTGTTGATCGGCAATTGTGAACGAATCTGGTTGAGGGCGATTGCGTAGCGCCTCGATAATCGATCGGCTTTTATCGCCGCGCAATACAAAAGCTAAGAGATCGACTATTTCCACCGCATCGTTTTCGTCAAGCGCGTATTCATTTTTTAGAAAGGCGCTCTCCTTTTTTTTGCGCGCTGGCAGATCGTTTGGGTTTGCGATTGCCCGTCCCACATCCGCTGCAATCGCAAGCGTCAATAAACGTTGCTCTTTTGCAAACTCGCTTTGCAGATAATCGTCGATATCCGCCTTGTATATATGCGCCTTGTATTTCGTCGCCTCAATCAACGCTTCTTTGCCATGTTCGCTAACCAATTGCTCAATGATCGTTATAAACTTCGCGTCCATTTTTTACCCTTTCATTTTGTTTTGCTCAATCACGCAAATATCCTTCTTGCGTCAAAAGCTGCAATAGCTTGCAATTACCTAATTCGCAAGCCTTGCGAGCGTCTTTTGTCGCGCTTTTATAATCGCCTAAATTGTAATAAACGGCTCCGCGATTATAGTAACCCACTACATCATTTGGATCAATTTTGATTACTAAAGCGAGATCCTCAATTGCCTGCTCGTAATTGCCCAAATTGTAATATGCGCCTCCGCGATTGTTATAAGCGTCAACATATTCTGGATCGATCTCAATCGCTTCCGTGTAATTGGCTACCGCTTTGGCGGTATCGCCTAAATCGTCGTATACGTTTCCTAGATTGTAATAAGCCTCCGCAAAGTTCGGATCAATTCTGATTGCTAAAGCGAAATATTCGATTGCTTTATCGTAATCGCCTAAACTAGCGTGAGCGGTTCCGCGATTGGCGTAAGCCGTAGCATCTTTCGGTTCAATTTCGATTGCTAAAGTGAAATCTTCAATTGCTTTATTGTAATCGTCTAAACCAACATAAGCAAGTCCGCGATTGTTGTAAGCGCTCGCGTCTTTTGGATCAATTTTGATCGTTTGATCATAATCGGAGATCGCTTTGCCGTAATCGCCCAAATCTTTGTAAGCATCTCCGCGATTGTAGTAAGCCTTTGCGTCTTTCGGATCGATCTTAATAGCTTGCGCGTAATCGGCAATCGCATTGCTTATATCGCCTAAATTTTTGTAAGCGATTCCGCGATTGTTGTAAGCGTCCGCATAATTCGGATCGATCTTGAGCGCTTGCGTATATTGTTTGATCGCTTCCTGCAAATCGCCGCAATTGTAGGCCGACAAACCGCGATTAAACGCTTCTTTTGCGCCGCTTTCCGCGCCAAACGCTACGCAAACGGCAAACAACAAAGAAAGAACATATCGCATTCTTGAGCCTTTTCGCAAAATTTGACAGCCATTATAGATTGCAAACCTAAAACTCGCGCTCAAACCAAATCGCAACATCAAAACGCCTATGTTGATTAAATTATAATCATATATCTGCGTAAATTTTGGCGATAATCGCTTCGCGGTTTGCGCGGGAAACCCAAAAACCGCAACTCTAACATTAAGGAGCGCCCATGTATGCCTTTTTGCATAACGTCAAGCTGCCGACGGACAACAGCAGCGTTTCGTATCTATCCGCGATGAATATCGCCTTCGAGTACGACGAAGAAAACTACGAAACCGCCGATTTTTGCCGCGCTCAGGCGATCGGCGAGTTTTGCGAAGACGAAGCGGAAGAAAAAAAGCTGGCGGCTTAAGTCCGCCGTTTTGACTTTCGCGCAAGATCGTTTCGCTTTACCGCGTTTTTTTGGACGCGCCCGCGATCGACTCGCGGCGATTTGCTATAATGTCGCAAAAAAAGGCGGTTCAAGATGTTACGCTCTTTGTTTTTTCTTTTGGCTTTGTCGTTTTCGTTTGCTCAGGCAAAACTTGTCGTCGCCGTCAGCGTCGCGCCTCAGGCTTGGCTTGCGCGAGAAATTGGAGGCGATCTCGTCGAAGTGATCGTAATCGCGCCGTCCGACGCTAGAGCGCTTACCTACGAGCCTACGCAGGCTCAAGCGGCGAGTTTGGCAAAAGCGGACGTTTATCTCTCCTGCGGCGTCGATTTTGAAAAAACGTGGCTCGATCGCGCCAAAGCCGCCGCGCCGCAGATGAAAATCTACGCGACAGACGGCGGTTTTACGCGATCGAAAGCGAGCGGCGTGGACGACCAGCGAATTTGGCTTTCAGCCGCGGCTATGCGGTCTCAAGCGCAGGCGACAATACGCGCTTTTAGCGAGAGCGATCCCACAAATATGGGCAAATATCAAGTAAACGGCATGAAGCTGTTTCAAACGATCGATCGCGTCAAAGCGCAGATCGCGTCGCTGTTAGCGCCGTATCACGACAAAGCGTTTTTGGTGCATTCGCCCGCTTTGGGCTATATCGCAAACGATTACAGAATACGACAGATCGCGCTTGAGTTCAGAGGCGAACCGAAAGCCTCCGATATTGCCGAGCTAAAAAATACCGTCAAAACCGAAGGCATTAGCACGTTGCTTATTTTGCAAGGAAATCCAACGAGAGTGCCGCAAGCGGTAGCCAAAGAGTTGGGAATAAAAATCGATACAATAAACATTGTCGAAGACGATTGGGAAGCGATGATGCACGCTCTTGCCGTGCATTTAATCAACGCGTTTAACTAAACGCCGTAAAACGACGCTTTGCCTGCGGGCGTAGCGTTAAAAAGGCGCGGCGCGTATTTAGGAGTGTCGCAAAATGTTGCGAACGTTATGTCTGGCGGCGTTTTTTGCCGCGATCGCGCATGCGAAAATAATCGTCGCCGTTAGCATTGCGCCTCAGGCTTGGCTGGTTGATAACATAGGCGCGGGCGCGGTCGAGACGCTTGTAATGTCGCCGCCAAACGCGAGCGCGCATACTTACGAGCCAAAGCCTATGCAAATGGCGAAGCTAACCAAAGCGGCGGCGTATATGGCGTGCGGCGTGGAATTTGAAAAGGCGTGGTTAAAAAGATTCGAGCGAAACGCGCCCAATATGCGCGTATTTTATACGGACGCAAAAATAAAAAAGCTGACGCTTTCGCCCTCAAGCCGCGACGCGAACGACAATCAAACTAACCGACGGAGCGGCGCGATCGACTCGCACATCTGGTTTTCGGCGGACGCGACGCGCCTGCAAGCGCAAGCGATCATCGACGCGCTAATCGAAGTCGATCCCGCAAACGCCGCGCTGTACTCAAAAAACGGCAACGATACGCTAAACAAGATCGACGCGCTTCACAGCGAGCTTGAAAGCAAACTTAAACCGTATAAAGATCGCGCTTTTTTGATTCATCACCCAGCGCTTGGCTATTTTGCGAACGAATACGGTTTGCGCCAGCTATTTATCGAGTTTGACGGCAAAGAGCCAAAACCAGCCGAACTTGCCGCGCTGATCAAATCGGCAAAAGACGCGAATATAAGCGTGGTATTTGCGGAGCGCGGCGCTTCGCCAAAAGTCGCCTCGTCGTTAGCCGCGACGCTTGGCGCGAAAGTAACGCCGATTACGATCGTAAGCGACGATTGGGAAACTCTAATGCGCGATGCGGCATCCGCGTTGATCAAGGCGTTTAATGGCGGCGATTGAGGCGAAAAACCTTTGCTTGTTCCGCGACGGCGCTTGGGCGATCGAAGATATTACTTTTAGCGTCGAGATCGGCGAATTTGTGGGAATCGAAGGACCAAACGGCGGCGGTAAAAGCACGTTGATCAAGATTTTGGCGGGCATACTAAAGCCCGACAAAGGCGAGGCGCTTTTGTTTGGCGCGCCCGCGCGATCGGCTTCGGCGCGAATAGGTTATATGCCGCAAGAGCGCGGCGAAAATCTAAACTTTCCAATAAGCGCGATCGAGGTCGTCAAAATGGGATTTCTGCCAAATAAGCCCGACGAAAGCGAGGCGCTAGACGCGCTTGAACGGCTTGGAGCGCTGAAATTGGCGCGAAAAAAAATTGGCGAATTAAGCGGCGGCGAGAGGGAGCGCGTTTTTCTCGCCCGCGCAATCGTTGGCGGCGTTAAAGCGTTGCTGCTAGACGAGCCGACTTCGTGCGTAGACGCAAACGGCGACGCAGAAATAGCCAAGACGCTTTTGGGGTTAAAGCAAACGACGGCGATTGTTTGCGTAAGTCATAACCGATCGCGCTTGCGGGAGGACGCGGACAGAATCGTTACGATCAACAGGCGAATAATCGCGCATGAGAGATTGCATGTCGCTTGAGCTGCTTTCTTTGCCATTTGCCCAAAACGCGCTGATCGCCGCTTGTTTGCTCGCGATTGCCGCGGGCGTTATTGGAACGCTCGTGGTGGTAAATCGAATCGTTTTTTTAAGCGGCGGCATAGCGCACGCGGCGTACGGCGGCGTTGGCGCGGCGTTTTTCTTCGGGTTTTCGCCGTTGCTCGGCGCTGGAATCGTAAGCGTTTTGGCGGCGCTCGCGATGACGCTCGTTACGCTAAACAACCGCCGTCAAAGCGACGCGGCGATCGGCGTTATATGGGCGATTGGAATGGCGATCGGCGTGATTTTCGCCGATTTTACGCCCGGTTACAACGGCGATCTGATGAGCTATCTATTCGGCTCGCTATCTGCGATTGAAAAAAGCGATCTGTTGGTTTTCGGCGCGATCGACGCGGCGCTGCTAATATGGACGTTCGTCTATTATCGCAAACTGCTGGCGATAGCTTTCGACGATAAATTCGCCGCAAGCAAAGGCGTTAAAGTCGCGCCGCTTTACGCCGCGTCGCTGGTTTTTTCGTCGCTGGCGATTGTGATCGCCATTCGCATAGTTGGGCTAATGCTGGTTATCGCGCTTTTGACGATTCCCGTTTGGATAGCGCAAAGTTACGCGGACAGCCTGTGGAAAACGATGGTTCTCGCCGCGATTTTATCGTTCGCGTTTATCGTCTGCGGCTTTGCGCTATCGATTGTTTTCAACGTTACAAGCGGCGCGGCGATCGTGGCGCTCGCCGCGCTAGCTTTCGTCGTTTCGTCGGCGTTTACTTGGGCGCGCCGGTGAGAACGTACCAATGCAAAACCTCAAATTGCACATACCAAATAACCACCGATAAAATGTAGCCAAGCGCCACCGTCCACGCAAGCCGAATATGCGCTCCAAAGGTGTAAATCCCGCGCAATTTGCCCATTACGCCCACGCCCGCCGCGCTACCGAAACTAATTAGCGATCCGCCGATGCCCGCCGTTAACGCCACAAAAAGCCATTGCTCAATGCCCATTTTAGGATTGGCTTTTAGCACCGCGCTCATCACCGGCACGTTATCCACCACAGCCGAAACCAAACCTACGCCGATATTCGCCCACGTAGGACCGATTACCGTGTAGCCTTGCGCGACCAGACCCAAATAACCGATGTAATGAAGCGCGCCGACGGCGGATAAAATACCGAAGAAAAATACCAGCGTGTCAAAATCGACGCGCTTTACGCTTTCGTATATGTTGAACGAATCCTCGTTGTGAAAACGTTGCAAATAGAAGGAATACATCGACAAAAGCGACCAGCCAAACATCATGCCCCACATCGGCGGAATATGAAAAAGCTGCTCGCACATAACGGCGCTAAAAATCGTGAAAACGCCAAGCCCAATCACGACTTTAGCGCCGTAATACATATGCTGTACTTTCTCCAGCTTTACGTCAAAATGCGGTTTTTCATCGGGAACAAATCGGCTAAGTAAAAACGCGGTAACAAACCAGCCGCCGATTGAGCTTGGAAAAATAAAGAAAAAATCTATAAACGGAGCTTTGCCGTCCTGCCACACCATAAGCGTCGTAATATCGCCAAACGGAGACCACGCGCCGCCCGCGTTAGCCGCGACGACAATGTTGATCGCGCCGGGCACCAAAAACTCCTTGCGCGTTTTGTCGATCGTAAATAGCACGGTCGATAAAATCAGCGCGGTCGTCAGGTTATCGGCGACGGGACTGATGAAAAACGCCAGCAAACCCGTCAGCCAAAAGAGCTTGCGATAGCCAAAGCCGCTTGAAACCAGCTTGTATTTGAGCGTTTCAAACACGTTGCGATTGATAAGCGTTTCGATGTATGTCATCGCCACGAACAGAAAGAAAAAGATCTCGGCGATCTCCTCAACTAGGCTTTTGACTTCGCCTCTTAGCGCGTCAAATTCGGGCTTGCCGCCATGCGTGAGCGTGTAGAAGCCGATCAAGATGAACAGCAACGTGCCCATAAAGATCGCGGGTTTTGATTTGCTGATGTGTAGCTGCTCTTCCATGGCGATACAAACGTATCCGACCACGAATATGACAAGGCAGAGTATGCCAATCCAAGTGGTTGTTAAAGCTCCGTGCATAAGCGAACCTTTTTGATTAGTTTTGCGATCCTAGCCGAAGATATATTAAACTATATCGCAAGCGTTAGCCTAGCGTTTGGTCAATGGCGGCTGTTAAAGCTCCGCGCCTAAACGAATCTTTTTGATTGATTTTGCGATCCTAAGCCGACAATATATTAAGCCATATCGCAAGCGTTAGCCTAGCGTTTGGTCAATGCAAACGGGAGTAAAAGATCGTCGAGAAGCGATTAGGTCGCGTCAAACAGCGCGCTCGCCTCCCTCGTTTTTGCGACAATACGCGCCCAATCCCCCCCTCTATCATTTCTGCGCCTTCCCGTCATTCCCACCCACGCGAGCGCCCATTCCCTAAACGTTCACATCGCATTACGCGATCAATCTCGCATAACGTCATACCCGCGAAAGCGGGTATCCATTCTTTGAGGGCGATCATAGTTTGATTATCAATTGCAAAATCCTTTAATTTTCTGTTTTAGATACCCGCCTTCGCGGGTATGACGTTATGCGAGATTGATCGCGCAACGCAATACGAGCGCTTCGGAAATAGATACCCGCGTGCGCGGATATGACGATTTGCGATTACGCGGGCATGACGAAAGGCGCGTAGACGATTTATGGAGATCGCGAAGTTTTTTTGGATTCAACGTTACTTCGGCAAGCGAAGGATGCAAAGCGGGGAGTTAATCGATTAGCGAATAAAGTAGCGCGATCTCCTCATTCCAGATTGTCTCGTCGATCGTCTCCAAAATAAGCGGAATGTCGTCCATGCGCGGATCGTTCATAATCAGCCTGAACGCCTCCAGCCCAATCGCGCCTTTGCCGATTGATTCGTGGCGATCTAGCCTACTATCCAGCGGCGCTTTGGCGTCGTTTAGGTGCATACCGCGCAGGTAGCCAAAACCCACGATCCGATCAAATTCGCTCATCGTTTTCGCGTATGCCGCCGCGTCGCGCAGATCGTAACCCGACGCAAAAAGATGACATGTATCCAAACAAACGCCAATGCGGGTTTTGTCCTCGACGCGATCAACGATCGCCGCGAGCTGTTCAAAGCGAAAGCCAAGATTGCTCCCTTGCCCAGCCGTGTTTTCGATCACGGCGCAAACGTTGCGCGAGCGATCCAGCGCGATATTGACGCTACTCGCAATCCTCGCAATGCACTCTTCTTGCGCGATCATATTTTTATGGCTGCCAGGGTGAAAATTGAGCGCTTTCAATCCAAGCGCTTCGCAACGCTTCATCTCGTCGATAAACGCCGCTTGACTTCGCGCCAAACTTTCCGCTTCGGGCGCGCCTAAATTGATCAGATAGCTATCGTGCGGCAGGATATGATCGGCGCTAAACCCAAGCCGATCGCACTCGCTTTTGAACGCCTCGATTTGCGCCTGCGCGTATGGTTTTGCCTCCCACTGACGCTGGTTTTTGGTGAAAAGCGCAAAGGCTTTCGCGCCGATCGCCGCCGCGTTTTTCGGCGCGTTTTCCACGCCGCCCGATATGCTTACATGCGCTCCGACAAATTTCATCGCGTTCCTTTCGTCTTGTTCTTTTGTGGCGTTCTTGCGTTTGGCGAGCGTTAATTCGCGCCGACGATTACGATCAAAACGCGATTTACGCTATCGCGCACCCGTTGAAAATCGCCGCTGTTTTCGTAACGAACGTCGTATTTGCCCTCAAGCGTAGCCGTTTGTATCCAGCCGCCCGCGCCGCTTGCAACAACGCTGTTTTTCAGCCCAGCGATCGTCCTGCGCCCCAGTATGTCGCGCAGAAAATTGGGCGGGTAGTTTGCGCTCAAATAACGTCTGTTGAACTCCGCCGCGCTCATGCAAAACGCGCCTTTGCAAATTTTCTCGCCGACCCTAAGCTCCAGCGCGCCATGTCCCGCCGCGTAGATTTGCAGGCGATATTCGTCGTTTGGAAAAGCGTCGATAAAGCCGCTTTGACTAACGCTAAAAGTCGGCGTTTTTATGGTGGCGACAACCGAGCGGCTAGCAAGTGGCGGCGCGGGTTTGGCGCACCCCAAAAACAGCGCGATCGCGGCAAAAATTATGAACCAAAACGCTCTCATAAGTTTCATCTTAGCAAAATTTTGTATAATGTCGCCCTTTGTTTGGCTCCCTCGTCTAGCGGTTAGGACACCACCCTTTCACGGTGGATACACGGGTTCGAGTCCCGTGGGAGTCACCACTCTCGCAATGCGGCTTCGTCGCCTTTGCCCAAATCTCCAAAAAAAACGCCAAAAGACAAAACGGCGTTCGTCAATCTTTGATAGCGCCTTTTAGAGAAACGTTCAAGAAATATTTGCGCGTAACGTTGCGCGAAGGTTGCGGCGTTTAACTCATGTGATCAAAAAGCGTTTTTACGCCCACGCCGATCAGCGCCAATCCGCCGAAAATCAGCGCGGATTTTTCAAATCTAGCGCCCAGCTTTTTGCCAAATTCAAATCCCGCAAACGATACCGCAAATGTGATAACGCCGAAGGAAATCGCCGCAAGCAGCGCGTTGTCGTCGATCGTATTAAGCGTAACGCCAATCGCCAGCGCGTCGATACTCGTCGCAATCGAAACGACAATCAGCGCTTTTACGCTCAATACATTAACGCCCGCCGAACGCTCCTGACCGCGCGCGCCGTCGACGATCATCTTAACGCCGATCGCAAAAAGCAACGCAAACGCTACCCAGTGATCAAACGCCGCGATATACGTTAAAAACGAAGCGCCAAGCGCCCAGCCTATACAGGGCATAAAAAACTGAAAAAAACCAAAGGCAATCGAGGCGCGAACGGCGTAAAAACGCCCTAGATTTTTGCCGCTAATTCCCGCGCCGATCGCAACCGCCAGCGCGTCCATAGAAAGACTAAGCGCTATTAGCGCGCGAGCTATCCAAATTTCCACTACATTCGCCTCCTAAATTAAGCGTCGCGTCTATCATACGAAACTTTCCGCATAGTCGCAACCTAACGAGGCTTCTTTTGCTTTCGCCGCGTTTTTGAAAGCCGACGAAAGCATTAACTTGATGCGGTTTAACTGATTGATTTCAGACGCGCCAGGATCGTAATCGATCGCGGCGATATTCGCCTGCGGATAGCGCTCTTTTAGCGCCTTGATCACCCCTTTGCCCGTGATGTGATTTGGCAGGCAGGCAAACGGCTGCATGCATACGATATT
>JAISMA010000043.1 GCA_031276985.1 Helicobacteraceae bacterium
GGAAAATATACGCCGACAATATCTGGATGCCGCCATTTATCGCTATTCTTTTCTTTTTTTAGCGATTTTTGCGCGGATATTGTTTTTGTGTATATCTTATATTTACTATAAACATGATACGTAAGAAATTTATGTAGATCTTTTTCATCATAATCGTCGTTGTCGTTATTATCGCTATATTCTTTATCTGTTTCATATTTAACGGTATTTTCATTTTTGATTAAATCAGTAAGAAAAAATAGGCTCTTTTTTCCAACTTTAATAAATTTAGTTTTTTCATTGTCTCTAATATCTACGTATATTCTTGCGCCGATAGTCTCCCAGGGAGTCAATCCTGAAGTACGAACTTCTTTTGCGTAACCTTTTTTATCGCCAAAATCCCATATTTCCTTTGGCGTTAGTGGCTTATTAGCCTCTCTTAATACTTTTTCAGCAAGTTGCAAAAATGTCATTTACTTCCCTTTCATAGGCTCAAAATTTGGCTCTAGACAAACGCGCTATCATATCAAAACTATTCTTAAATAAACGCAAGAGCAAACATCAAGCGAGGGTTATTCGGTTTTGATTGTCGCGATCGAGACGTTTTCTAATTTGCGTTCTTTGAGCGCGTCGACCAGTTTTATAAATTGTGAAAAACGGCTCTCTTTGTCGGCGCGGATAATAATCATATCGGCGCGATCCATGCTATCTAAACGCATTAAGAGCGTATAGAAATTAACCGCTTCTTTATCGAGAAAAAATTCGCCGTTTTCGTCGATTGCTATTTCTACGCGCTTTTGTCCTTGCGAGGGCGATTGCGCCTGCGTTGTTTTGGCTTCTGGCAAAGCTACTTTGATCGCGCCTTGCGCGATAAAAGTCGCGGTTGTCAGTACAATTGCAAGTAGAACAAGCATAATGTCGATAAACGGCAGTACGTTTATGGAATCTATTCGCTTTAGCCGCATATTTTTGCGCCTTTTTTTCGCGCGTAATTGGCGACAAAACGATCAAAAAGATTAAACTTTTTACGCATGTTTATCGTCCCATTTTGCGAGTAGCGATTCGGCTTTGCCAAGCAGTAAATTATAAGCGATCGACGCGGGGATCGCTACTAGCAAGCCAGCAGCCGTCGCCTTTAGCGCAAGCGCTAGTCCAGTCATCAGCGCCGCCGCGTCCATATTCGCTATATTTTCGGCTATATCGATAAAGGCGATCATAATGCCAAAAACCGTGCCAAGCAATCCCACATACGGCGCGTTTGACGCAATCACGGCGATAATTGTCAGCCGCTTGTAAACCGCGATCTCAAGACTTGCACGGCTTGTAAAATCGTTAATTTTTACGGCGCGGTAAAACAGCATACGCTCGATCGTAGCCCACAGCGCGATAAATCCCATTGTTCCAAGCGCTCCAAACGCCGCTAATTCCACGATTTGTCTATCCATTTTTAGAGCCTTTCTATGCGCGTTAATATATTTGGATGCGTTTCATTCCATAACGCATAAATCGCGCGTTTTTTTGGAAACGATTTATTTTCGGTCGCTAACTTGATTAGCGCGTTTTTAAGATCGGTTTTATTTGTCAGATTTGCGCCGTAACTATCGGCGGCAAACTCTGCGCGGCGGCTTAACGCATTCATAAACGGCTGGAAAAAGAAAGCGATCGGCTGCATAACCAACATTGAAAACACCGTCAGCCATATATGCGGCGTATTTGGCAGATTTAGCGCCGCGCAAAAATCGGGGTTAATTACGGACACAAATAAAAAGGAAAGAACCAATATCATAACGCCGATCGCGACCATTCGTTTAAGAATATCTTTATGCTTGAAATGCCCAAGTTCATGTCCTAAAACCGCCAAAATTTCGTTTTCGCTTAACTTGTCGATTAGCGTATCGAATAACGCGACGCGCTTGGTTTTGCCAACGCCCGCGAAATAAGCGTTTAACCTTGAATCGCGTTTGCCCGCGTCGATTTTGAAAACGCCTTTCGCGCTAAAACCAGCCTCGTCTAAAAGCGTTTTAATTTTCGCGCCAAGAGGCGTATCGTCGATCTGCTCAAATTTATTAAACAGCTTCGCAAAATATGGAAAAAGCAGATTGGCAAGCGCGATAAAAAACATGCAAACCGCAAACAAAATTAGCGCGATTGCATAATCGGCTTCAAACGAAGTAATTACCGAAACGATCGTATAGGTTAGCGAGATCGCAGAAGCAATAGCGAAAGCGACGATAAAAAACAATATAAACAACGCCGCTATACCTTTTATTGTATCGAGCCAAAAGAGCTTTTTTGTCAATCGGCTAAAGCCAAATTTTTCGTCGATCGCAAACGTTTTGTAATAGTCAAACGGTATGTTCAAAACGCCGCTAATCGTTGCGACGGAGGCAATAAAAATCGCCGCTTTAAGCGCCGCGTTATCGATTGCGATCGCCCGATCTAGCAGATTAAAGCCCGCTAAAAACCACGCGATTAGGATAAGCGCCGATATCGCAATATGCAGGGTTTCAAACCTAAGGCGCGCGATCTCGTAATCGGCGGATTTGATCCAATCCTCATTTGATAACAGCGTCGGTTTTTCGCCGCGCGCCTTTCGCGCAAATCTAATCTGCGCGAGATTCAGGAAAATATCAAGGGCGACATGCGCCGCGTAGAGAAAACAAAAAAAATACGCCAAAAACACAGCGCCTCCTAAAATGCCGCGAATAAAAGCGCGATTTTATCAAAGAGCGGCTATTTGATAAAATTACGCGAAATTTCGCGGACAAAGAGGGGCAATGGCGCTGGTCGATCTCAAGGCAATTTGCAAACGTTACGAGGCGCAGACGATTCTGCGCGGAGCGGATTTTGCGATTGAAGAGCGCGAGCGCGTCGCGATCGTGGGGCGCAACGGCAGCGGCAAAACGACGTTGATGAAGATTGTCGCGGGCATTTTGGAAGCCGATAGCGGCGATCGAATGGCGCAAAACTTAATTACGATCGAAGCGCTGGATCAAAACCCCGTTTTAGATGAAAATTTGACGGTTAGAGAAGCGATCGAGCGCTCATTAACGCATATAACGGCTATCAAAGACGAGTACGCAAAATTAACGCAGAAATTGGAACTTGAGAGCGATAATAAAACGCTAAATGATCAGCTTGCAACGCTTGGATCGCGGCTTGATTTTCTGGGCGCGTGGAATTTGAGCGAACAGATCGAAAAAATCATAACGCGCTTTAATCTAAAAGAGCTTCAGCATAGCAAAATCTCGACTCTTAGCGGCGGTGAAAAACGGCGCGTTGCCTTAGGAGCGATTATGCTCAAAAAACCCGATCTGGCGCTACTAGACGAACCGACAAATCATCTGGACGTATATATGGTTAAATTTTTAGAAGAGCTGATATTAGAAAGCAAAAGCGCTTTTTTGATTATTTCGCACGATCGCTACTTTATAGAGCAAATAGCCACGCGCACAATCGAGATCGAAGACGGACATTTGCGATCGTTTAAAGGAGGATATAATCTATATCTGGAACAAAAGGCTGCTATGCTTGAATCGATGACAAAAAGCCACGAAACGCTTGTTAAGCAGTTAAAAAGCGAGCAGGAATGGTTAAATCGCGGCGTAAAGGCGCGGCTAAAGCGTAATATGGGGCGCGTTGAAAAAATTAAACAGATGAAAGAAGAGGCGAAAAAAAATCCCTCAATCATTCGCAGGATAAAACTAGAACTGGAACGCGAGCAAAAGGCTTTCAACCGCGAAGATGGCGTAAATCGTAAAAAGGCGCTTTTTGAGATAGAGAATCTATCGATCAACGTCTGTCAAAAAACGCTTATAAAACCTTTTTCCGCGCGGATTTTGCAACAAGATAAAATCGCTATCTCTGGACGCAACGGCAACGGTAAAACTACATTGCTTTTAACGCTTTTGGGGCGCTTGAGCGCAACAGGCGGCATCGTTAAAATCGGTTGCGAATCAATTGGCTATTTTGATCAAGATAGATCAATGTTAGACGATAATAAAAATCTGCTGGAAACTTTTTGTCCAAACGGCGGCGATCACATCAACGCGCGCGGCGCAAGCGTTCATGTATATGGATATATGAAAAATTGGCTTTTTCCAAAAGAATTTCTCGATAAAAAAATCGGTTCTCTAAGCGGCGGAGAGAAAAATCGCGTCGCGCTTGCTCTGCTGTTTGCAAAGCGTTATGATTGCTTAATACTGGACGAACCCACAAACGATCTGGATATTCCAACGATCAACATATTAGAAGAGTATCTGCAAAGCTATCAAGGCGCGTTGCTTTTTGTAAGCCACGATCGCTTTTTTATAGACAAAATCGCTTCAAAATTATGGCTTATAAAAAACGATCAAACCATTAGCGAAGAATTATGCTCATATTCTGATTATCTTGAGAATGAAGCGTTATTGGAAGAGTTTGAAAAATGCGCGATCGAGGCGGAAAAACCAACGCCAAAACGAGAGTCTAAACGATCGCAACAGAAGCTTTCGTACAAAGATCAGCGATTATACGATACATTACCAATCGAGATCGACGGGTTAGAAAAACAGATAAAAGCAATTGAAAGCGCGATGTTTGAAGGAGTTTACGCGCAAGCCGAACTTGTGGAGCAAAACCAAACGCTTCAAGCGTTAAAAGAGTCGCTGGAATTAAAGGTAGAAACCTATTTTGAACTCGAAGCTAGAAAGGAAAACTATGCGTCCTAGATATATTTCAAGCGCTTTGTCGTGCATATTCGGATATTTTGCGTCCAAAACACACCCAAAAAAAATACAGAAACTTATCAATCATCTGTACGCTAAAACCATGCGGTTAAATATGCGCGAATTTGATTCGCCTTCGGCATATACGAGCCTTAACGCGTTATTTACTAGAGCGCTTAACGTTCCGCGCCAAACGCCAAGCGATCAAAACGTCGCGATTGCGCCATGCGATTCGCTAATAACACAAACGGGCGCGATCGAAGCAAATACGCTTTTTCAGATCAAAAATATGCCTTATTCGTTATCGTCGCTTCTTGCGCACAAAAAGGAAGAAGATCTTAAACATTTTAACGGCGGTTTTTACGCTAATTTTTATCTCTCTCCGCGCGATTACCACCGCTATCATGCGCCAATCGCGCTACGCCTGAATCGTTTAACGCATATACCAGGCGCTTTACTGCCTGTGAATATGCCGTTTTTGCGTAATAAATTAAACCTTTTTTGCCAAAACGAGCGCGCAGTTTTAGAAGGAACGGACACCAATAACAAGCAGTGGATTTTAGTTTTTGTAGGCGCGTTAAACGTCGGCAAAATGCGCTTTGAGTGTATGCCAAATTTTCAAACCAATATCGGCGCGAAACTCATTAAAGAGTTTAGGCTTCATTGCGACGTTAATCGCGGCGATTTGTTGGGCTGGTTTGAAATGGGATCAACCGTAGTGTTGATCGCCGAAAAAGACGCGGCGCGATTTACGATTTTACCAAACCAAAAAATTAAGTTCGGCGATCCAATCGCCGC
>JAISMA010000118.1 GCA_031276985.1 Helicobacteraceae bacterium
GGCGCACTTGTTTGAATTGGCGATTGGTGGCGCGATGAATAAAGACATAGTTAATCGATGCCGCCATTGTAATGTTTGGGCAAGTCAAGGGTTTGGTGGAGTTTGTAGGCTTGCTTGAGTTCGTCGGATGTTAAGTTCCAATCGGATTTAAGACCGCCTATTATCTCCTCTTTGGAGTATTTGCCAATCAAGCCTAGTTGATAAGCTCCCGCCGTTACTTTATCGTTGTACTGATCATGATATAGAACGCTTAACGCTTGAATACCCTTATAATCGCCTTGATTATAAGCGATCTTATACCACTTTTCAGCGTTTTCGTAATCTTGTAGTTGTTGTTTATATACCAATCCTAAAGAATAAGCCGCGTTTTTATCGCCTTTATTATGCGCGATCTTGTACCATTCGATCGTTTTTGGATAGTCTTTTAATATATCGGCGTAAAGAATACCTAGCGCAAAAGCCGCGTCTTTATCGCCTAGTTTATAAGCGATCTTGTACCACTTTTCTGCGTTTTCGTAATCTTCTAGTTGCTGTTTATATACCAAACCTAAAGAATAAGCCGCGCCGCCGTCTTTATAACCGCTTTGTTCGTAAACTTTAGTAAACAATTCAATCGCTTTTGGATAATCTTTTAACATTCTACGATAGAACGAAGCGAGATCAAACGCCGCGTCGGTGTTATTGCGCTCTACCGCTTGGTTGTAAAGCCAAGTAGCGTGGGGATAAGGTTTTAATCGTTTATCGTATTCGCCGTAGATATGCAGGTATTTGGGAGCGGATAGCGCAAGAACGCATAAGCTAAAGAATAGCGTTAAAACTCTGATCGCGCTATCGCTTCTTTTAGCGCTAAAGTTTAGGGCGTTATTCATCGTATTCTTTGCGATTGTTCGCGGTTGTTGAGCGCGGATTCGGTTGGTTTTTTGGCGCGTTTGGTTTGGGGAAGGTTTTGCGCGAAAGTTGGGGTTTTACGCGATCGGCGGGTTGCGCGAAAGAAGACTGTTTGTCCGTAGCGCGATCTGTGAAACGTTTGGGCGAAGGACGCTTATTTTTGGCGCGGTCGGCGGAAAGAGAGCGATCGGTATTTACGCGATTGGCGTTTTGCGCGTTTGACGGCGGCGCTTTTGGCGCGTCGATCGCCTTGAATTTACTTAGCAGATTATATTTTGCCAAATAGCTTTCGGCGTTTGGCGCGCTTTGTTCGGCGGTTTGGCGGGCGGCTTTAAGCGCGGCATGAAAGAGCGGAAAAAACTTGCGCGGAACGCACCTTAGATCGATTAACGTCCGATTGCGTATGTAGTTTGCGGTTATCCGCTCAATTTCGGAGTCGTCTTTGTAGTAAGCCCTGAAAGTTTCCACGCTTGTAATATCCACGTCCTTTAATCTCGCGTCGGTAAGCCTTCTTCTGCCAAAGCTGCCGATGAGATAATCCTCGTCCGCGTAAATGCTAGGCACGCTATCGGAACTGTCGCCGCGCAAAAGCTGCGCTTTGAATGCTTTCGGATCGAATTGCAAAAAGCTGCGTTTGCCCGCGCTCCACTGGCTGATATTCGGCGATCGCAAAAGCTGCGTCAAATCCTTATCGGACGAGATAATAAGATGACGTTTGTTTTTTGGCGCGTAAAAACGGCACGCGAGCGCTATTAGATCGTCGGCTTCCATAGCGTCGACGGATACGATCGCGTATGGCAAATTCGCTCTCATTTCGTCGATAATCGAATCTTGCAGGCTGTGAAGTTTGTCCCAATCGACGTCGTCGCTCAATCGTCTTTCGGCGCGTTTTTTCTTGTATCCCGCGAAAAGCTCCACGCGCCAATATTTGCCCGAATCCGCGAAAATATGCAGTTTTCCGTACTTTCTAAAGCGCTTGCAAACGACGAAAAGTCGGCTTAAAAACGTCGATCGCAAATGGTCTTTGGAGTACAACAATCCGCGCTTTCTCAAGCTAAACGCCGCCTGAATAAACAGCGAGCTAAAATCTAGCAGCAACATATTCGTCCTTTTGGGCAAAATTGTTTGTATCATATCGCAACGAAAATTTTTTACGAGCCTCAAAAAGGGCGCAGTCGCGTTTTGCTAGAATTAAAAGCGTAAAACATTGTTTTCGTCAAGTTAAACAACGGAGCGAGTATGTCAGCCGACGATCAAGACGCCGCAAGCGGCATGGAGCAGGTGCGTCATCTACTGTTTGGCGCGCAGGTCAAGCAGATAGAAGAGCGCATCAAAAACCTAGAAGATCTCTTCGCCTCAAGCCTCGACGCGCTTAAAAGCGAGGTTCTGGCGTCGCTGGCGCGGCAGGAGCGATCGCTGTTGAACAAGATCGAAGAGGAAAGCGCGCGGCGAAGCGAGGGCGAAAACGTCGTGGAAAGCAAAACGGAGCGCGTAAGCGAGGAGATCAAATCGAGCGTGGCGGCGTTAAGCGAGTCGCTTTCAAAAGCGCAAAGCGGGCTAAACGCGCTAATCGTCGAATCCGTCGACAGGCTTTCAAACGCCTTGAGCGATCGGCATAACGACGCGCTAAACGCCATAAACGATTTAGCCGTTTCGCTACGCAAAGAGCTGGCGTCCAAAGCCGCCCTCGCCAAACTATTCGCGGAGCTTGCCGACGACGCGGCGAGCCAAAGCGATCGGGCGATTGATGAGCGCGCGCGCTAAAAACGACGCCGCGAACGACAACGGCGAAGAAACGCTGCTTGCCAAAGAGGCGAAAGAGCGGGAGCTTCGCTGGAAAGATCTGCCGCCGCCGATTGACGATCCGGAGCTTATCGAGTTAAGATCGCGGTTGTTTGCCCGCGAGCTTTTCATCATCGAGAAACTTAAACGAATGCTTGACGGCGGGCGTTTTAGCGCCGCCGAAATGATGAAGGTAATATCCGATTCGATCGTGGCGCGGGCGGGCAAAGACGAGCGGTTTTTGTACGCTTTAACGCCGCTGGTCGAGCGGATTGTCTCCAAATCGATGAAAACCCGTCAAAACGAGTTTGTCGATCTGCTTTTTCCGCTGATGGGTCCGTCGATTAGAAAATCAATCGGCGAAAATCTGCGATCCATGCTCAACAACTTCTCGCAAAGCCTTGAAAACTCGCTTTCGTGGCGCGGAATCCGCTGGCGTTTGGAGGCGTGGCGATCGGGCAAAAGTTTTAGCGACGTGGTTATGTTGCATACGATCGTTTATAAGGTCGAGCAGATATTTTTCGTGCATAGCAAAACGGGGCTGGCGTTGGCGCGCGCGAGCGCGGAAGGCGAGGAAGAGCAAGAGGCGGATATGGTTAGCGCCATGCTTACCGCTATCAACGATTTCGCGCGCGACTGCCTTAAAGGCGACGAGCGCGATCATCTGGAATCGCTCAATATGGGCGCGTACGCGATTGTCATCGAGAAGCAAAACGAAGCGTATTTGGCGTGCGTCGTGCGCGGAACGCCGAGCGAAGAGCTTAGATCGCGCATTCGGGACGCGCTTGATCTGTTGCTGGTCGAATACGCCGCGCAGCTTGCCGAGTTTAACGGCGATCTAACGCCGTTTCAGTACGCGCCGAGATTTTTAGAGCCGTTGCTGGAGGCGCGTTACGTCAAAGAGCGCAAACTGCTACCCACGTGGGGCAAAGCGGTTGCGATCGCGGTTTTGGCGCTGTTGTTTGGCGCGCTTGGTTTTATGTATTGGCGGCATTTGCTGTGGGAGAGATATATCGACGACGCGACGGCGACGCTGACCAAAGAGGCGGGCGTTTTGGTGATTGCCAAAGACAAACTCGGCGGCGGAAAAGTCCGTTTGCGGCTTTTGCTGGACGAACTCGCCAAAAAGCCCGAAGAGGCGATTGCGAACAATCCCGCCGCAAAAGATATAGAGATAGTTTACACGCCGTTTGTCTCTTTAGAGCCTGAAATCACGCAAAAGCGGGTCGAGCTTTTGCTTGACGCGCCGCAGGGGGTAACGACGAGTTTCAAAGACGGCGTCGTAACGCTAAAAGGCGCGGCGCCGCTTGAGTGGATCAACTACGCCAAACGGGTTTTGCAAGAGGTTCCTGGCGTAAAAGCGGTTGATTCGCGGGAGTTAAGCGATCCGTATATGTCGCAAATTACGGAGCTAATCGCGGCGATCGAAGCGATTAAAATCGAGTTTCCGATAGGCAAAGCCGATCCGTTTGAGCAAGATAAACCAAAACTGCAACAGGTTGTGGATATGCTAGTCGAATTGGAGAGCGTCGCGTATAAGGTCGGATTATTGCCGAGTCTCGCCGTGTATGGACACGCGGACGCTACGGGATCGACGAAATACAACTACGAAGTCAGTCGAGCCAGAGCCGCCGCGATCGCCGCCGCGCTTTACGAACGCGGCAGCGCGATTCCCGTCGAAATGTACGGCATGGGATCAAAATATCCAAAAACGGACGCGACAAACTCCGATCGCGCGAGCAGGCGCATAGAAATGAGGGTGCGATTGTTGCAATCGACGAACGCGTATTAGATATAAAGCGACAATTATGATAAGTAAAAAAGTATGCGTATTGGGTTCTTTTTCCGTCGGTAAAACTTCGCTTACGGGACGATACGTTCATTCCGTTTTTAGCGATCGGTATCTATCTACAATCGGCGTAAAGATAAGCAAAAAAGAGTTAATTTGCGATTCGCTGCCAAGCGTAACGCTTGTGATATGGGATTTGGAAGGAAGAGATATTTACACAAATATCAACGTTTCGCATTTGCGCGGCGCGTCGGGTTTTTTTGTCGTCGCGGACGGCACGAGAAACGAGACGCTAGACGAAGCGTTAAACATTCGCGCGCTGGCGCTTGAAGTGATCGGCGCGGACGCGCCAAACTATCTGCTTATAAATAAATCGGATCTGCTTTGCGAATGGGAGATCGTCGACAAGCAGTTGGAGGCGATCGCGCAAAAGGGCGTGAAAGCGATTAAAACCAGCGCAAAAACGGGCGATTCGGTAAACGCGGCGTTTGAAGCGCTTGGGCGCGATATGCTGATTAAAGAAGGAATTATTTCATGAACGACGATTCTATATTAGCTCAAGATATACTCAACAAACTTAACGTAGCGACGCTAAAGCGCGAAGGACCAAATCGCTATCGCGTTTTCGGCGATCCGCCCGCGTTTTACAACAAATTATTTCCGCCTTCCAAAAACGGACCGTGCGTTTCGCCTTGGGATATTTCGCCCATGTTGGAAACGTTTGTGATCGACGCGGAAACTTTTTTTGAACGCAAAGTAGAAGGCTGTTTTAGTTCGGGCGTATGGCAGGAAGACGGCGCGATCGACGGCGACATCGCTTTGGTCGCGGAGGCTATGTCGCTTAAAGGAAAAGAGGCGATTATTATTCGGCTTTTGCAACAAGATTTTAGCGATCGCGCCACGGTGTTAAATCACGCGCGGATTCAGCTTTTACAAAAGCGCGAAATCTCTAAAAATCTCGATCATTATCGTGAAAAATCGCGGCTTGACGCTTTAACGGGTTTGCTTAATCGCGCTACTTTTATGGAGGCGCTACTAGAGGCGATCGACGAAAGCAATAACAAATTCGCGCCGCTTTCTTTGCTTATGCTCGACGTCGATAACTTCAAAAATTTTAACGATACTTTTGGGCATCTCGCGGGCGACGAGGTTTTAAGATCGCTTGGCGCGTTCTTGCGCTCCAAATGTCGAAGCGACGATATTGCCGCGAAATACGGCGGCGAGGAATTTTGTATTATTTTACGCGGCGCGTCGCAAGAAGAAACGCTAAGAGTCGGGCAAAAAATATGCGAGGGCGTTCGCGAAATCAAGGTCGCATCGTTGCCGACGATTACCGTCAGCGTGGGTTGCGCGGTTTATCATCGCAACGAAAGCGCCGAGCAGCTAATTAAACGCGCGGATATGGCGCTTTACGACGTAAAACGATCGGCTAAAAACGGCGTCGCTATCCGCTAACGCGCCCGCCAAACCCTTATAAGCTACGCGGCGGGGATTTGCGTTAC
>JAISMA010000137.1 GCA_031276985.1 Helicobacteraceae bacterium
CTTTATTCCAACAAATAAAGTTTTCGCGATTATAGCCGTATTCGCCAAAAACGGATTTCCATCCGCTTTTGCGGCGTAGCGCGGTTACGTCAAGAACGCCGAAAACAAAGGACGCCAAACCCCAGCGCATTCTTCGCCCTCCTCGCCATTCCCGCGTAGCGCCCGCTCGCTTATGAGCGCAAGGCGCGAAATAATACAGATATCTAGTATTTAGACAATTGCAAACTAATGCCAATCGTAAAGGCTTGACTTTTTTTGAATTCCGCGCTTCGCGCAGAATGACGTAAGAGGAAATGAGCGTTTCATCGCCTGCTTGACGCTTCCATTCTTTTTGCAAAAGTTCAACTTATGTCGTCATTTCCGCGAAGCGAATGTTTCTTGTCATTCCGCGCGAAGTCGCAGAATCCCCCCCCGCGAAGGCGGGTATCCAAACATTGCGAAGCAATGCCAAGCGAGATCGTATTTCGTGGGAATGACCTTAAGCCAACGCGAATGGTTTATGTAATGCGAACATTTTTGGATTGTATTTGCGCTTTCGTAGCGGTATTTTTGATCGCAAATTACGCAATTACGCTTAAAAGCGGAAAACCAAGCGAATGCAATCGCAAATCGATCGCCTCCACGGCGCGATCAAGCGTCTGATTAACAATCTGCGGCAGCGCGCCGCCCCAATTTTGCCGCGCTTTTTCAAATCCGTCGAAAAATCCTGATTTGGCGGATTTAAGCAAACCTTCGTCGTCTTCCGCCGCGTCAAAAACAAGCGACGCTAATTTTTCCGCAGTTTGAACCGCATGGGTTGCTTGCGCCGCGCTTGCTTCGGCGATCGTAGCGGGCGCTACGGATTGCGAGAAAAACAGCTTTGCCTGCGCGTAGAATTCGCTTGCGCTTAACTTTGCCGCGTTTGCCGCAAACGCCTTTGATTCGGCGTCGCTTTCGCGTCGCGCTCGATTTGTTTCGGCGTTTTTTTCGCTTGCTTTTTCGCTTTTTTGCGTCTTTTTGGTTTCGGTTTGCTCGTTTTGGCGCTCTAAGGCGTTTTGCGCGGATACGTCGCTAATTTGCATAAATTACTCTCCGATTGTTTCGCTTTTTCAAGCAAAAATCTCTCCGTATTCGCCGCGTTTGCCGCAAACGCCAAACTAATTTAGGCGCGGCGCGAGTTAAGAGCGAGGGCAGATTGAAAATTGAGCGATTTTGCCAAAGTTGTATAAAAAGTACGCGACATTTTTGATTGTTTTTAGGTTAGGCTTACGCGATCAAAAACAGAGCAAAGGACGACAATGGCGAAAATAGGCTTGTTCTACGGCAGCACATCGGGGCATACGGCGAAAGTTGCGGAGGCGATCAGCGCGGCGCTTGGCGAAAAACACGAGGTAACAATCATCAATATGGAGGATATTTCCTCGTTGGACGATCTGCTCGAATACGACAATCTGATTTTGGGCAGTTCCACTTGGGGTCAAGGCGACCTGCAAAACGACTGGCGCGATCCGTTTTCCGAAATGGACGAGGCGGATTTTTCGGGCAAAACCGTCGCGCTTTTTGGCGCGGGCGACAGCGAAAAACACGGCGAACATTTCGCGAGCGCAATCGGCGTTTTGTATAATAAACTTGTCGAACGGGGCGCAAAGGTAGTCGGCGAGGTAAGCGCGGATGATTATCGGTTCAAATCGTCGCTTGCTTTGAAAAACGGCAAATTTGTCGGGCTGGCGATTGACGAGATAAACGAACCAAGCAAAACAAAGGCGAGGATCGAAGCGTGGGCGAGGGCGATCGACGACAGTTTTAGCTAAAGGAAAGATTTTGCAAAATTTTGTTTATCATAATCCAACCAGATTGGTTTTTGGCAAAGGCGAGATTGCCAAACTCGGCGCGTTGATAGAAAAAGATCGCAAAATAATGCTTATTTTCGGCGGCGGAAGCGTTAAGCAAAACGGCGTATACGAGCAAGTAAAAGCGGCGTTAAAAGATCGCGACGCGATCGAATTTTGGGGCGTAGAGCCAAATCCAAAAATCGAAACGCTTCGCAAAGCGATTGCGTTGGCAAAAGAGCAAAAGATCGATTTGTTTCTCGCCGTCGGAGGAGGATCGGTTTTGGACGGAACAAAACTGATCGCGGCGGGCGCGGTTTATGAAGGCGACGCATGGGAGATCGTATTAAAAGGTTACGCCGATCGATCGGCTGATTACGCAAGCGTTATGACGTTAAGCGCTACGGGATCGGAGATGAATGCGGGCGCGGTTATCTCTCGCGGCGAGACGGATGAAAAATTCGCTTTTTTCTCCGTGAAATATCCCGTCTTTTCCATTTTAGATCCTCAAACGACATATTCGATTCCAAGCGATCAACTCGCAAACGGATTAAGCGATATTTTTGTTCACGTTTTGGAACAATACATGACCTCAATGGGACAATCTCGCCTTATGGATCGGTGGGCTGAAGGCATAATGCAAACAATAGCCGAGATCGCGCCAAAGGTTTTGGATAACGCGAACGATTACAAAACAAGGAGCGATTATATGCTTTCGGCTACATTGGCTCTAAACGGCATGATCGCTATGGGCGTTACGCAAGATTGGACAACGCATATGATTGGACACGAATTAACCGCGTTGACCGATATAGCGCACGGCGCGACGTTAGCCGTAATATATCCAGCGACGTTAAGCGTTCTTAGAGAGTCAAAAAAAGATAAAATTTTGCAATACGCCGATCGCGTATGGCGCATAAACGGCGAATCGCAAAACGAAATAATATGCAAAGCGATTGCGGCGACGGAATCGTTTTTTAGATCGCTTGGGTTGAAAACAAGATTATTTGAATATGGAGTAGGCGAGGGGATTATCGATAAAATCGTTAATCGCTTTGAGGAGCGCAAAACAATATTGGGCGAAAACGGCGATATAGACGCCGCTGTCGTCAAAAAGATATTGCTTGCTTGTAAATGACGTTGAAACAATGGAGTTAAAATGATCAGAGCGTTTTTGGTCGTATGTTTGGTTGGAGTTTTGGCGTTGGCGGATACGCCAATGGAACGCGGGACGGCGGCGCTTGATCGCGGCGATTATCAAGAGGCGTTAAAGTTATTTGATCGCGCTATGAAACTCGATTCAAGCAAAGCCGCCGAAGCGTATAAAAATCGCGGCAACGTTTTTTATTTTCAGCGCGACTACAAAAACGCAATGATCAATTATTTTAAGGCTATAGAAATAGATAAAAACTACGTTATTCCATATTATAATCTAGGCAATGTATATAGTGATATGAATGATTTAGAAAACGCGCTAAAATACTACGATTTGGCAAATAAAATAGATCCTAAATATACGCCGCCATACATCAATCGCGCCCATATGTATGACGATATAGGAGAGCATGAAAAGGCGATTGTCGATTATAGCCGCGCAATAGAAATCGACCCAAATTATTGGCTTCCTTATAATAATAGAGGTCGCATTTATTTAAGTCTGAAAGAGTATAACAAGGCTGCTGAAGACATAAATAAGGCGGTTAAACTATCGCCTGATTTGCGCGTTCCATATAGAAGCAGAGGCGATCTTTACTACGCCTTACAAGAGTATAATAAGGCTATTGTCGATTATACAAAAGCTATCAATATTTCTCCAAAATACCTTGCTACATATTGCGATAGGGCGAGAGCGTATATAGAGCTTGATAAAAAAGAGGCGGCGTTAAAAGATTTTGCAAGCGCGTTGGCGATCGATCCAGATTATAAATGCGCGTATATTTTACGCTCTAATTTTTATATGAAGCTAAACGACTATCAAAGCGCAATCAACGACTATACGCGCTTAATAGAAATTGACGGCTCCGAAGCCTCGGCGGATAGATATGTCTATCGCGGCGTCGCTTTTGCCAACCTAAACAAGCATAAAGAGGCGATCGAAGATTATAAAAAAGCGCTGGAGCTTGACGACAACGCAAGCGCTTGGCTTTATTACAGTATGGGCGCGACGTATACCAAATTAAACGATTATAAAACAGCGATCAGTTTTTACGATAAGGCAATCGAACAAAACGCTTCGTATACTGACGCATATTCCAATCGCGCTTTTGCGTATTGGACGTTTGACGATTTTCCGCGCGCGATCACCGATTACGACAAAACCATAGAACTTGACCCTAATAACGTTAGCGCATATACGAACCGAAGCGGAGTTTATTTGCAAGCGGGCGATAAGCAAAAAGCGTCAATTGACGCAAAAAAAGCGTGCGATCTTGGCGATTGCAAAGCGTTGGAATATCTTAAAAAGCGCGGCGCTTTTATAGAGCCGTAACAATAAAGACAAAGACGTTACGGTAAAAGCGCGCAAAAAAGATTCGCGTTAATTTAATTTCCGTAACGTCCGCTCGCAAATTGATTAATTGAAGTTTTCGCCGTCGTCCGCAACGCAGGCGAGAATCTCATCTTTACTCATGGCTTCGTTTTGGATTAACATAATGCCAAATTCCTTGAGGCTTGCCGCAAGCGCGTCTAGCGACGCTTCGTCGTCATTTACGCACAGAACGTAAGCGTTTTCATAGGCGAACGTAACCAAGCGTAATCCATGCGGTTTCAGAGCGTCGTTAAAGTACTCCAAATACGGCAATTCGTATGGAATATCCCAAGGTAGATTTTCGGGCGGCGTTTCATAGATGAGATCGGTAATAAAATCGGCGTTGCATGCCGACAAATCAAGCGGTTTCAAAGGCTTTAGATTTGGAATTTTGCCCGTATATTCCTTCCATTCAAAATATACCATAAGCTGTTGCTTTTCGAGATGCTCCGCAAGCCAATACAACACGGTTTCTTCTTCCGCGTTTTCTGGAAGATCGGCTAAAAGCGGAGCTGGATCGAACTCTGGAACGCATTTTTCCAGCGCCGCGATCAAACGTTTAACTAAACTCATCTGTACAACTCCTAATGATAATGTTTGAAGGACGCATTATAGCGCTATTTTTGCAAATAAACAGCGTTTAATTTAATCTCCGGCTAAAGCGTCGATCGGATTTAGATTAGCGGCGTTACGATCGCGCTAATCGATAATTTCATCTAAAATCAGCCGTTTTCTGCGACGTTGACGTTATATAGATTTTTTATATCACGCAGAGGCGGCGCGCCAAAAAGACGACGATATTCGCGGTTAAACTGCGAAGGACTTTCATAGCCCACCAAAAACGCCGCGCTCGCCGCGTCTATGTTTTCGGTTAGCATTAGCCGCCTAGCTTCGTTTAACCGCAATTTCTTTTGAAATTGCAACGGACTCATAGTCGTTAGCGCGTGAAA